>NZ_JBBJUL010000006.1:0-237723 GCF_037725245.1 Sphingobium anseongense
AATTTGAATTATCTTCCTTCAGTTTGGCCAACCGCTCCCGGTCATAAGCCTGGATGAGATCGTTTTTCCATTCAGCCAGATTCTCGTCTTCTCCAAACAGATGAAAACAGATGTCTTCTATGATTTGCGGTAGATCCGGAATCCTTGGCCCTGCACGCCAGTACCGCAATTTCCGTTCGGGATTGTCATCTGTTTTGACCGGAGGAACGCGAAGATGGATGGCGTATGCAAAGTCCTTTAGCGTGCGATTCTGAGGATTCCGCTTAGTTATGCTACAATCGGGGCAGGTGTTCCAATACACCAGATGCCAATCGAGAAGGCGGGCGAATGTCCCACCTGATGGATATTCATTCGTATGCGCGTACAGTGCTCTTCTTACGTTCGGCAACGGCGTTATCCCGAAAATATTTCTATCAGAAATTGATAAATTTCTCGACCAATGAATTATTGTTCTGTACAATAATGAAGGATAATTATGTTCTTATTTAGATAAATAGCGCAGATATTGCACTGCTATATCGGGTTTTAGAGCTTTCGAGAAGGTATGGGTTGAGGCCATCCGAAGCGGAAGCGGATTTTGGCTGGGTCAAGGACGGGCCTGACGACAACTGCGGGTGCTTCCGCCTGCTTTTCGCAAGCAGGCCGGGTGAGTCCGATAAGGCTGCCAAATTCGACAGACTAAAGGCCGCACTCGGCTGCCAGGGGAGCGTCGTTGAGACAGACACTCTGGAAGAAATGGAAGACATAGTCGAACGGGCCATCTCAGTTGCACCACGGGCGCGCAGTCTGTGATTTTCAGCATAAGTGGCGTTTGAACGACGCGCATACCGATCCACGCCCCAACCGGTAACAGCGACGAATACCGGTACTTACACTTTCGTCGCATACCATCTCCTGCCCAACTCCGCTTGCCCAGCCTCAATCTCGACGCTGGGGCAAAACCGGAGAATTTCCATGGATCGTATTACCGAACAGAAGCTCAAAGCTGCCGGAAAGGTGGCGCTGGGTGCCGCCCGCATCGTGAGTGGAGTCGTCACGGCCACCGGCCATGGCTTCCTCGGCTCGCTGCTACGCCAGCATCACATGATACACCACGCAGCGCGCTTGGGAAAACACAGCGCCGAAGGTGGGCTGAACATGCTGAAGGAGGGCGTCGCCGATTGGCAGGACGCCACCCGCTAGGCCCGAGGCGCGGCTGAACGCCGCGCCTCTCACTATCGAACAGGATCAACACTCGGCGCGGGCAAGCCGCGAACAGCTTCCCACGTCAATTTCCAAGGAGCAAGGTTATGCATAATTGTCCAGCCTGCCAGTCCCCCAACGCCGTGCCGGCCAAAACCTATTTGGACCGCGCAACGAACTTTGCAAGCCGCCCAATCCCTCGGCATAAGGCGCCTGTCCGGACTCGCCGAACTGAGCGGGCGCGTGTTGCGGGCCGTGAGCAACTTGCTGCGGGATTACAGGTGCGCCGATTGCGGTCATCGCTTCGATGTCTAAACGCCACTGGTTCGCGGGAGCGTTCGATATCGGGCGGGAGATCATTGCCGAAGGTCGGCATGAACTTCTGGCGGGATGGTTCGGGCGACATTTCGAGCCGCACCCCTCCGCCAGGTCGCCCACCGACGGACACGACCATTCCATGGCGCAGCGTTCCGGCTGGGAAATGCCCGGCGAACGCGCGCCGGGGCCGGAGCGTGACGCACGCTCCATCGACCATGATCTCGACCGATAGGAGGCTGCGATGCGACGCCCGCCCGATCTGCTTGATACGCCATTGCTGCAATTGACCACGGACGACACGGCCACGATCCGCGATTTCTGTTCCGGAACCCTTTGCACGGGCATGACGGGCAGCGGCAAGACAAGCGGCCCGGCCGCCACGATCCTGCGGGCCTTCCTACGGGCGGGCATGGGCGGGGTGGTCATGGGTGAGCCGCGCGCGCGGCGGGCCGTGCCATGGAAGCCGATCATAGCCGTCCTGTTCGTGATGGCGGTGTTCGCCAATGCCCTCGCCAATCCCGTCCGGCAGAGCGCCACGGCGGGAGCCGGGATGCTGGTGATCACGCTTGGTCTCGGATTGGTGGCGGTGGTCATCCGTAGCCTTGTCCGGCTGTGGCGGCGACGTCCCCGGCGCAGGGCAATCGATCGTGATGTGCCCGTGACCATCTGCGCCCGCCCGGTCGTTCTGCTCCCGCCGCTGCGGGACGCCTATGCAGCCCTGCCGGATTACTGCTGGCAGGTGCTGGGGCGGTAGCGGGATGCCCGCTTCCGCCATCGTCGCCCAGGGGGTAATCGGCTCCCGAAGGGACTATGCGGGCCGAGCCCGCATGCAACTGCCGATTGTCCATTCCGGGTCGTCGGGGCGCAGCCAGAGGGTTCGAAAGGCGACGTTCGCCATCGCCCGAATGCTCCGTGGAAACAGTCTGTTTCAGCGACGCATTAGGGAATCGTTAACCACGTTCTCATCAATAATCGATCCACGAAGCTTCCCGCAGAGGGGTGCACGTCGGGGTTGTCTACAAGCCCGATGTATCTACGCGCCCTTAGAGGGAACTGCTTCACTAAACGGCCTGACGGGCCGGGAACGATAGAGGGGAACATGCAAACGGGGAGTCGCTAGATGGCCATCTTCTCCATGCGCGTGCAGGTCGTGAAACGGTCTTCCGGTCGCTCGGTGATCGCCGCCGCTGCATACCGATCCGGGACCAGGCTACACGATCAGCGGCAGGGCATCACGCATGACTACCGCAACAAGCGGGGGGTCGAGTGTAGCGAAATGATCTTCCCCAAGGATGCTCCTGCATGGGTGCAGGGCATCGACCGCGAGGGGTTCTGGAATGCGGTGGATGCTTCCGAAAAACGGCGGGACGCCCAGACCGCGCGCGAAATCTATGTGTCCATCCCTCGCGAACTCAGCCCTGACGAACGGGTGCGCGTCGTGCGGGATTTCGTAACCGACAGCTTCGTCTCCAAGGGCATGGTTGCCGACATCGCGTGGCACCTCGTGCCCGCCTCGGATGGCGGCGATAATTGCCACGCCCATGTTATGCTGACGATGCGCCCGCTGGTGGCGGGCGGCTTCGGCAACAAGGTGCGCCATGAATATATCCCCGATCCGCAGGGGCGGGCGCACCCGGACGGACGGGTGATGCTGGTCGAGTCCAACAGCCAGAGTTGGAACTCGGCTGCCTATTATGAAACCTGCCGTCTTCGCTGGGAGCAATTGGCGAATGACGCCTTGCAGCGTGCCGGGTCGAGCGAACGCATCGACCGGCGCAGCCTGCTTGAACGCGGGATTGCCCGGCTGCCCGAACCGATGCTGGGGGCAGCCTACCATATGAAGGAACTCTATGGCCGAATGAAGGATCGGTTCGGGCAATATCTCGCTGCCAAGCACGCACGCGAGGTCGAACAGCGGGCAACGGTCGCGCTCGACCGGCTGGACACCATCTCGCCTGCCGAAGCGATGCGCACGGTCGAAAGGTTCCGGGCATGGTTCGACCGCAAGTTGGACCACCTGCCTATGGCGCGTGAAGGGCCGATGCCCGATTTCTCCACCCCATCCCATTCCCCCGATATGGAGCGTTGACGATGAGTGAGGACACCCCTTGGGAACCGGATCGCCGGTTGGGCGGCAACTGGCGATCCCTGTTCGACCAGCCGCGTGGCAGTGGACTGCCCCCGCCGGGTGAACAAGCACCCGTGCCGCAGATGTTGGATGACGGGCCGATGGGCGACGAGGCACAGATCGATCCCAAGGCATATCACCCGTGGATATTGCAGCGGGGCCGCTCACGGCCCTCCGCGATGCTCGGCTTGCGCTGGTACGAATCCAAGGCCGGGTTCTGGTCCGGCTGCGGCATGCCTTATCCCATGCTGCAAGCGGTGGAATATATCGGCGACCGAATGGTGAGCCTCGATTTCGGGACGCGGCAATTTGTGATCGAAGGGAGCGGTCTCGACGTGCTGGCGCGGCGGATCAAGGAAGGCACCGTGCTGGCCGTGGTGGAATATGCACACGTTGTGTGGCCGCAGCGCTCAGAGGGGGCAATGGTTACGGCCATACGGCGTATGAACCCACGAGATATCCCAGCATGATTATTTAGTTGCAAAAGAGGCAATGAATTTGCAATATTATTTTCAGTGGAATATAAAAAATCGCAGTTTGCCTTTTCCCTTGTCGAACTCTCGATTGTTCTGGTCATCCTTGGTCTGCTGACCGGCGGCATTCTGGCCGGACAGAGTCTCATTCGGGCAGCGGAAGTTCGGGCCATTTCTGCGGACGCTTCCCGTTATGAAGCGGCTCTAGCTGCATTCCGAGACAGGTATTTTTCGTGGCCCGGGGACATCAAAAATGCGACCGCTTTCTGGGGGACACGGATCGCTGGCTCCGATCAAACCTGTTATGCAACAATCAATGTATATACGGGTACTTGCAACGGAAACGGCGATGGAATCTACCTAAATAGAAGCGATTTTTCGGATGTCACGAATGGCGAGAGGTTTCTTTCCATGCAACATTTGAGTTATGCTGGCCTAATTGAAGGAAGCTTTACTGGGGCATCAGCTTCTTCAACTTCATATTCAATATCTCCCGGAGTAAATTCTCCTCAATCCAAGATTGGAACAATCAATTTATCATATGCAAACGTGGCATCTAATTTGGCTCACTACTTCCCAAACACAAAAACAAGTAATGTTCTAAATTTTAATAACCCGGGCGGAGCCGCCACAAAATTACTCAAACCTGAGGAGATTTGGAATCTTGATACTAAGCTTGATGACGGCAAGCCTGCATCAGGAAAAGTGTTCGGCCTGTTGTCGACCTCTTCGTGGGGTGCGGGCTGTACCACCACGGACTCTATGAGCACTGCTGAATATGCGGTGGCAACATCAAGCAAGACCTGCGATTTTAACATGACAATTGGGCTTTAGCGTCTTTCCATTTATTGAAATCCACATCCTTAATTGATGTTACAAAGCCAATTGCCACATCCGCCTAGCCAGCGCTCGTTCCTCGTCGTCCCTGACTAAAGTATAGATGCGCGTGGAATTGGGATTGGCGTGGCCCAGCAGTCGCCCCACCAACGATTCCGGCAGACCCGAACCGACGCCGTGGCAGCCGAACCCATGCCGAAATCCTTTGGGCGTGGCTTGAGGGCCTTCGATCCCGGCGCGGTGCATCAGTTTGCGGATATGCCGCCAAGCGGTCTGCCTACACCAGGGGAATAGCGGGTCATCCGGCCCCAGGCCCAGCGAAGCGGCGAAGGCCTTCAACTCTCGTAGGAACGGGCGTGGCACGGGGACGGCACGGAATACCGTGCGGCGGCGTTTCAAGGTGCGGAAGATGATGCGACCTGTTTCGAGATCAAGCCGCCGGGGTGTGATCTGTAATCCCTCGCTGCAACGACAGCCGGTATAATAAAGCAGGTGGCAGAACATTCGCGTTTGCCGATCTTCCTTGTTTGACAAGGCGAGCAGGCATTGGGACTCACTTTGCGTCAGATACTTCCGCTGACCATTGCTGTCGAACACCGACCCTTCATTATATGTACTCTGCTCTCTGTCGCGCACTGCCCACTCCTGCAACATTATGGGCAATAGGGTTGCGCGAATAAATTTTCGATCGTGTCCGCTGAATTGGAACTCACAAATCGGGACCAGAACGAGTAGATCGACTACATTGCTTGCACTACGTAATCTGGGGGGGAGCAGCCGTGAAAGTCACTTTCGACAGCAATATGTACCGCCGGGTTACCGACCCTTCGCGGTTTTCGAATGACCCGGCGCATCACGCCTTTGTCTCTATTCATGAAGCAATTCAGGACGGTAGGGTGCAGCCATTCTTTTCCGCAACCATCGTGACTTTAGAGGCGGTCGCACGCGATACACGAGGAGATTATCTCTCCAACAATCGCGTAAAAGTCGAAAGTGATGAACGCGCTGGCGAAGGCGGGTCCATTCAGGTTCGTATGACAATTGGGCCGGACAATGATCTTCACCCCGGCCTTCCTGAAATTACGGAGCGTTGGCTTACGGCAGCAATTAACCTCGGGTTCAGGTTTCTTGCAGCGCCTCGCATCGGCCAGCCACGACCTGCATTCCTTGATCAGCAGGAGCGGTTCGCTCCACTCGATTGGGTCGATTTTGAAGTTTTCGGCGCGGTGGTGCGAGCAATCGAAGACCGAGGATTAGGAATTGCACAAGCCCGCGCAATTGCGAATACGATTATCGCGCGTGACCCCAAGCCGAATGCCTCCGCACATTGGTCCTCCGTGCTAAGCGAAGCCGCTGACATCCACGAGACCCGAGCAATCGCACGTGCGGTCGCGGAGTGGTCCGATGCTGACGCAATTGGCGCCCATATCGCCTACAAGTGCGACATCTTTTGCACGGAGGACCTTGGAAAAAGCGCTGGTGCACCTTCCGTTTTGAGCCCGGAGGCACGAACTTGGTTGAGTAGCGAATATGGGCTGGTTATCTGCTCTGCCAATGAACTGGTTTCTCGGCTGCAATAGATGGCCGAAGCATCACTCCGACGAAGGTAGCATTATGGGAGTGTTTTTTGTGCCGAACAGCATAAACGCATGCTGCCTTTGCGGAGCGACGGAAAACCTTACGGGTGAGCATAAGGTATGCGTTCCGATGATTATGCCCTGTGGATCGAAATGGGGCACGCCTTAAAGCCGCTCGGCAATACCGGGCGCGGTCTGTGGCTAGATTGGTCCGCCACGTCGCCCAAATTCGACCCGCAGGAGGCCGCTCGGAAGTGGGATAGCTTCGAGCCCCAGCGCACGGGTTATCAGGCGGTATTCGCACGGGCGCAGGCAAATGGCTGGATCAATCCCTCCAGCAATGTCGCCAAACCTGATATTGCGGCAACCGCCGGGGAAATTTCCGCTCGTCCGTTCATCGCTCCTGCCGTTCCCGATATTCCGCCGCGTCCGTGGCTATTAGGCCGCTGGCTGTTGCGCGGTGCGGTGACAACGCTAATCGCGCCGGGCGGCACCGGAAAGAGTGCTCTCATGGTTGCTGCCGCCTTGTCGCTGGCGTCCGGCCGGGAATTACTGGGCAAAACTGTGTGGAGTGGACCCAGGAGCGTATGGCTCTGGAATTTGGAAGATGATCGCGATGAATTGGCCCGGCAGCTTGCTGCCTCCATCCTGCACCATGATATTGAAGAATGGGAATATGGTGATCGCTTATTCATAAACGATGCTGGAACGAGCCTTTGCACGGCGACCAAGGGGCGGGACAGGCTGGCCATTGACGAGCCGGTAAATGCGGCCCTTGTCGCGGAAATCCGCTCCTGTCGAATTGATGTGCTGATTGTTGATCCTTTCGTATCGAGCCACCGGGCGGAGGAAAACGACAATGGCCAGATGGACGCCATCGCCAAGCGCTGGGCCAGTATTGCGCGCGATACGGGGTGCAGCATCGTCCTTGTCCACCATAGCCGCAAGCTAGGCGGGCAACAGGTTGACGCGGAAGCGGCACGGGGAGCAAGCGCGCTCGGCAACGCGGCCCGGACTGTGCTTGTTCTCAACCGCATGGATAATTCCGAAGCCAGCCGCCTGAGCATCGGCAAAGAGGATCGCCGCAGCTATTTTCGCGTCAGCAACGACAAGACCAATCGTGCGCCTGCGGAAGCAGGGGATTGGTTCCATCTGGAGTCGGTAAAGCTGGGCAATGGCGGACCGGAAGGCGGAGACAGTGTGGGCGTTGTCGAACGCTAGACGCCGCCAGAAATTACCGTGACGTTTGGCGATGACGTGCGGGCGAAAATTCAGGCTGAAATCGCGTCCGGGGAATGGCGGACACACCCAACCGCGAAAAATTGGGCAGGCTATGCCGCCGCCAAGATAATCGGATCGGATATTTCCGTGTCTGTAGACAAGAAACAGGTGACAGCCTTACTCAAAGACATGATCGTCAAGGATCAGCTTCGCAACGTGCAACGGTTGGACGCCAGCCGCCACATGCGCGATTTTACCGTGGTGGGCGAGCAAGTAGGGGAATTGTGCGACACTTCTGAATGTTGACGCAACGCTGACGCGCCGCACTGTCGCGAACCCCGGCAGCGCCAATGCGACACCTGCGCCACCCACTTTAGGGTGGTGTAGTGGTGCTGGCGCGACGCGGCAGAGCTATTTGGGAAAATTCAGATGCTCGGCGTAGGTCCCCCACGGATATGGCTCATATCTCACGAGATAATGCACCGGCCCTGCCCAATCACTATTATGCGCCGACCATTGCGGTTTGATCCCGAGAAATTCCGCAAGTTGCGGTGCATCATATGTCTCTTCACTGTGAAAGCCGAACGCTCTCTGCCATAGTGCTGTGATTAGCGCATCTTGGTGTTCTATCATTTCGTGAAGGTCATTAATTTCACGCGTCGATGATTTATCATGGAACTGTGATGGAAATTTCTTTTCTCTCCGGATCAAAATTTCTTCGATGCGACGGTGTAAACACCCTTCAACTATATGCATGATTATAACGGGCCAGACGATCGCTGTTATGCCAACTACCCAAAGCCACATTGTCAGTCCGGACCCCCGATTGCGCATTCGGCGCTAAAGCGCTTTCGAGCGTAAGCTAATTAGAGAAAATTGCCATCTACTTACAACTTTTGATAAAAATCTAATCTACTTCCCTCATACACATTTCCTGTCCCCGCTACCCATTGGCGGGGAGGCGTCATGGTCGATTTGCGTACGAGGTTTGGTAGTTTGGTTCGGGCGCACCGCGTACGTTTGAGACTGACGCAGGAAGCCTTAGCTGAGCGTGCCAACATCAGTACCGACATGGTTTCCAAGATCGAGGGCGGCAACAGCGGCGCGCGTTTTGGCGTTATCACTCAGCTTGCAGAGGCGCTTGGCGTCGATCCAGCGGAATTGTTCACGCCAGATTTGCCGGCCGGGCAATTGGAGCGTGCGACTCTTACGGAAATCACCAGCCGCCTCGCCAGCCTTAGCGATGGTGAGTTGCGGTGGCTGAAGGGTATTTTTGAGGCTGCGTTGCGTTTTAAGTATTAATCTAAAATTGGATGTTGTCGCGCTGTGACTGGGATCGCACGCAGGTTTTCGCCGTCTAGGAAAAAGCGGCATCTATTTCCGTGTTGGAACGGAAATCGCATGGAACGAAGGAGTTTACCCGGAGTGGGGCGAGCTTAAGGCTTAATTATTCTTGATGCCGTTAACGCGGACGATCTGCGAATTGCGCAAATTGCGATCCGCACAATTGTGCATGGACATCCAGCCGAACTCGCCTTCGAAAAACTTTCTCCCCGGCTTGCGCTAGTTAAACCTAGCGATGCTGTCCAAATGCTTAGAACGGCGATTCATCTCGCATATCCCGATCGGATGCTCGATCGGTTTGCCGGCGATGGTGAGCGACCACGCGAGCGAAAGCCGGAACTCCTTAACGCGCTTTTCGCATGCCATCCCCAAGCGGTGCTTGAGGCGCTTGAAAAGCGGCTTCTAGCGGGCCGGCGCTCCACTGTGGAGGAAGCGGGCCGTGCAATCCAAATTCTTCAGCAAGTCGATGCGGAGGCTGTTGCGCGGATCACTCGCACGCTGGTCTCAGTATATAAGCTACGACAGCTTCGCCGTTGAAGGTGCGTCAGGCGAATTTGCAGAAGCCTTGATAAGTTGTTTGGCGCCCATCGCTGCCGACATCACGCCCGGAGACATTCCCGAGTTACGCCTCGCAGTTTCTAGCGTACCAATGCCGATTGCCATGCTCGCCAAGCCAGAGACGCGTTGGCCCTATCCGATCGCGCCGGCTGAGCCCAAGCCAAAACCTAATGATGTTGCGGTGGCTTTTCTCGAATTTTCCATCAACGGCCAGTCAGCCGAATCGCTACACAGCCTCTCTACAGGACAGGTCCACGATCTCGATCTCATGGTTCGCGTCTCACACTGGCCGGAAAGCGCTGACCGACTGGTTATCGCGCCGGTGTCGGTCGAACCTGCCAGTATGTGGGATTTTCCGACGTTTGAAGTGCCGAGACCATCTGGCCCTCCGCCTTACACCTTTGAACGAGGCGGACGAATGGCCCTGCATGGAGGGCAGGGGTTCAACGCCCGCCCATTGGAGTTTCGGTACGCAGCCGAGTTTCAGCCGGCTGTTGAGCGGGAACAACGCGTAGTTGTGGCGGGCCAGCGAACTTTGCGCCTCAACGGTGCAGACACCACTCGACGCGCAGTGACTGGCTACGGCGAAATCGACGCTAAAATCGTGTTGTTACGTGAAAAGCTCCGCCTCGAACCACTGGTTTCAGAGCGTGATATCATGGACCTGCTTACGCTTCTTGCACCTCTCGGCAATTTGCTAGGCCAAGCTGTTCAAGACAAGCGCTACCCCATGCCGATCGACGAGGCAGCGTTTGAGAAGGACGTGCTCGCCTATCTCCGCGCCAATACCGGCGTTGGGCAGGAATTAGAGCTGCAAGCGCAGGTTGCTGGTGGTCGCACCGATCTTTCGTTTCGTGGTATCCGAATCGAACTAAAATCTGAGCGCAGCCGGCGACTCGTGCCCGATGATTGCAAGCAATACGCTCAACAAGCCGCCACATATGCAGTGGGAAGCGGCCGGCGCGTCTCAGTGCTATTGGTATTGGATAGCAGCAAAAAAAAGGAGATGCCCTTTCCGGTGGCGGACGGGATTTTCATTATCCCGGTCGAGACCGGCGCCTCCCCAATCTACGTGATCACACTACTGGTTCAGGGCGGTTTCCCTCGTCCAAGTGACCTTTCACGCTAGGCTGTGTTTACCTATCACGAAATTAGCTTTGCCTCATATTGTGGCCCGCCGTTTAAGAAAAAATTCTGCTCTGCGATTCCGCGCGACACCTCCGCAAAAAAATGGGATCTATTCTATGAGGACAATTGGCTCGGCTCTAGCACACTCCCGAGAAAGCTACCCCCCCTTTGCGGCAACAATTCCCTAGGTTCAGACGCTCCGATCAATGCCGCAATTTCCTGCGCACAGACAACTTCCAGCGCATGGACGCGCTGCGCACGGCGGGTATAGGTTTGTATCCACATTCCCTTTGGACGAGGCAAATCCGCACCCAACCCTTGCACGCCGTGTAACTTTCGTTGCTCCCGAAACAGCTTTTCAAATGGCCGGTCGAAACGGTTTAACCGTTCTACTCGATAGGCTAGCCCCAAAGCCTTCCGGCTGGCGAAGCGGTCGCCTTCCTGCGGTAAATAGAGCACCCGTGCTCGTTCACCCGTTACCGGGCAGCGTAACCACCAGCGCTGCCCGCCAAGATGTTGTGGTAGGGCAGCGAGTGTAATCACCTGCCGCATGGGCGTCCGCCTGCCGTCTGGCGTTGCAAGAGCGTAACATAGGATCAGCCGAGCGGTCTCGGCTGTGCGCAAATCCAGCCGGAAGCAGAGGGAGCCGAGGGCTTCCCCGTCCAGCGTCCACTTGATTTCCCCGTTACCCGCTTGTCCCGCTCGGATCGACGCCAACCGCAAAAGCCAAGCAAGATCGAGGGCGAGGCAATCTTCCACCAGCCGCTTGCTCATGTGCTGCCTCCGCGAATTGCCCAAATCATTTGGGAAATCTGCTTTAGCACGGGTTGGGCGAAACTTCTCCGCCTGATTGCTATCTGATTGCTGACCTGTCCGCGCGACACTCTCTGTCGCGTTGAATTGTCTCTAAGTCATTGAAAAATGGTGGACGCACTTGGGCTCGAACCAAGGACCCGCTGATTAAGAGTCAGCTGCTCTACCAACTGAGCTATGCGTCCACACCGCCTTTGCTGCTTGTCCTTTCGGGCATCCGCATCGTGGCGAGGCGCGGCGGTTAGCATGATCGTCTGGCTTTGCAAACATTAAATGCAGTGAGCATTCAAATTAGGCTGCAAGCGCTATCCCCAATTGCCGTTGCCTGTCCTGCCAGGCTGGGACGACGACCGATCGATGGCAAGCACAATGCCGATGCACAGCATCACTGTCAGCATTGATGACCCGCCATAGGACATGAAGGGCAGGGGGATGCCGACGACCGGGGCCAGGCCCATCACCATCATGAGGTTGATGGCGACATAGAAAAACACCGTGGTGATGAGGCCGGCAGCAGTCAGCCGCGCGAACTTGTCCTGCGTGCGCAGCGCCACCCGGATGCCCCAGCGGAACAGCATCGTAAAGCCCAGGATCAGCAGGCAGCCGCCCGCCAGTCCCCATTCTTCGGCCATGGTCGCAAATACGAAGTCGGTATGGCCTTCGGGCAGGTAATCGAGATGGCTCTGGGTGCCGTTGAGGAAGCCCTTGCCGAATACCCCGCCCGATCCGATCGCGATCTTGGATTGGCTGATATGATAGCCAGCGCCCAGCGGATCGCTTTCCGGAGCCAAGAAGATGAGCACCCGTTTTTGCTGATAATCATGCAGAAAGGAAAAGGCGATCGGTATGGTCGCCGCCATGGTGAGTCCGGTGCCGACGAACAGCCGTAATGGCAACCCGGCAAGGAACATGACCGTGACCCCGCCCGCCGCGATCATCGTCGCGGTGCCAAGATCCGGCTGGACCAGCACCAGTGCCCAGGGCACGCCGATCAGGACCAGGGCGGGCCATATCGCGTTCCATCGGCGGATTTCGCCCACCGGCAGCCGGGCATAGAAGCGGGCCACCGCCAGCACGATGGCCGGCTTCATGAATTCTGACGGCTGAAGCTGCATGAAGCCGAGGTTGATCCACCGCTGGCTGCCGCCCGCGACGCCGCCCACGAGTTCGACGAGCACCAGCGCCACCAGGATCGCACCATAGGCCGGGAAAGCGAAGCGCGCGAAGATGTCGATGGGAATGCGGCTGAGTATCAGCGCCATGACCATGAACACGCCAAAACGCACGCCCTGCATCGCTGCCCAAGGCGTGATGCTGCCCCCCGCCGCGCTGTAGAGCACGAGCGTCCCGAACCCTGCAATCGCCAGAAGCAGGAGCAGGACGCGCCATGGATAGGCCGTGATCGCCGCGGGGACGATACTCATGGCGCGGTCTCGCCGGCTGCGGGCGGGAGGAGACTGCCGGGGGGCGGCGGCTGATCGTCTTCTACCGCGGGTTCGGCATTTGCGGGCGGGGCGGCGGCCGCTGCAGGGCCGCTGGCTCCATTGTCAGGCGATGCGCTGTTATCGACGGCATTGCTCGCCTCGGCCGGAATTTCGCCCGCGGCAATCGCCTTCCTGCGGCGAAACTCGGCCATCTGCGCCGCCTGTCGCTCGACCGGCGTACCGCCCCAACCCTTTTCCAGAGTTTCCAGTTTCTCCAGCGCCTTGGCCGGATCGAACAGGTAGGACAATGTGTCGCTGGCGATCATCGGCGCGTCCTCGTTACGGATCATGTGCCCGCCATGTTCGATGATGCACGCGACCGCATAGCGGGGATTATCGAACGGCGCGAACCCCTGGAACAGGGCATGGTCGCGCAGCTTGAATGCGAGCGAGGCGTCGCGCCGCACGCCGCCGCGCCGTTCGGCCATGGTGATGCGCCGCACCTGCGCGGTGCCGGTCTTGCCGGCGATCAGCACGTCGGGGATGGCCATGCGCGCGGCTCCGCCGGTCCCCCCGCCGTTAACGACCGCGCTCATGGCCTCGCGAATTGTGACCAGATGCTCTTCGGACACGCCGATGGGGGCGGCGGCAGGGCGCTTCTGACCTGCCAGGAAATTTGGCATCAACTGCTTGCCCGTCGCCAGCCGCGCCGCCATCACCGCCATCTGGAGCGGATTGATAAGCATATAGCCTTGGCCGATCGTGGCGTTGACGGTGTCATATGTCTGCCAGGGCTGGTTGTATTTCTTCAGCTTCCACGCCGGGTCGGGAACCGTGCCATAGCTCTGGCTGGGAAAGGGCAGGTTGAAACGCTGGCCCATGCCGACCAGCCGGGCCATCCGCGCGATCCGGTCCATGCCGATGCGCTGGGCCATCTGATAGAAATAGATGTCACAGCTTTGAGCGATGGCGGTGCGCATGTTGACCGAACCGTGGCCGCGCCGCTTGTGGCAGTGGAACAACGTGTTGCCCACGCGAATGGCTCCGGCGCATCCCACCGTCTCCTGAGGTTCCACCCCGGCTTCCAGCAGCGCCAGCGCCACCATCGGCTTGACCGTCGATCCCGGCGGATAGAGGCCCTGGAGCGTCTTGTTGCGCAGCGGGACATGGTCGTCCTGGGACAGCATTTCCCATTCGGTCTGGCTGATGCCGTCGGAAAAGCTGTTGGGGTCGAAACTGGGCATCGACGCCATCGCCAGGATGTCGCCATTCTGGCAGTCCATCACGACCACCGATCCGCTCTGGGTCGCCAGCCGCCGGCCGGCATATTCCTGAAGACCGGCGTCGATGGTCAGCTTGAGGACATGGCCCGGCGTGTCGGGGCGTGTGGTCAGTTCGCGCACGACCTTGCCGCGCGCCGTCACCTCGACGCGCTTGGCGCCGGGCTTGCCGGTCAGATGCTCGTCGAAGCTGCGTTCCAACCCGTCCTTGCCGATCTTGTAGCCCGGCGTGATCAGCAGCGGGTTCTTGCGCTCTTCATAATCCTTGGCCGAAGCCGCGCCGACATAGCCGAGCAAATGGCCGACTGCCGGCCCGGCCGGATAATAGCGGGTGAAGCCCTGCGCCGGCGCGACACCGACCAGGTCGGGAAGGCGCACCGATACCGCCGCATATTGTTCATAGGTCAGATTGGCCGACACTTCGACGGGCTGGAACCCGGCGGCCTTTTCAAGGTCGTCGCGGATGCGTTCGACGGCATCGGGTGTAAGCGAGAGCAGCCGGGTCAGCGTTGCGATCGTGCCTTCCTTGTCACGCAGCCGATCGGGAATGATGTCGACGCGAAAATCGGTGCGGTTGTTCGCCAGCGGCTTGCCATGACGGTCGATGATCCAGCCCCGCCGGGGCGGAATAAGCGTCAGGTTGACACGATTGCTTTCCGACAGCAGCTGATATTTCTCGTTCTCCGCAACGCTGATCCAGGCCATTCGCGCGGCCAGCATCACCCCGAACGCGCCCTGTATGCCGCCGACCACCATGGCGCGGCGGGTGAAGGTGAAGGATTGCGTGGCTTCGGTGACGATCTTGCGGTTGGACTTGGGAAATTTCATGCCATCACGCGCCAGCGGTCGATCCAGGCGCACTGGCGCGCGACGAAGGGAAAGATCAGGATCGTCCAGATCATCTGCGGTGCGACCAACATCAGATTCACTTCGCCACCACCCGTGATGCGCGCGAAAAACAGCCCTCCGGCGATACAGAAGATAATCGCAAGTGCTGCGATTAGCCAGTCCTGCCTGTAGTCGCGCCAGATGAGGCGGTGGTCGATCACGTCGATGCCGATCAGGGCGAACGTCCAAAGGAACATCGACGAGCCGATCGGCTGCCCGCTCGCCATGTCGTCGAACAGACCGAGTGGCACCCCCACCCAGGCGCGCCACAATTCGGGCCGCAACAGTCGCCACGATAGCAGGCCGAGCAGGCCGAAGGGCGGCAGGACCGGCGACTGGGCAATGATCGGCAGCATGTTGGCGACCGACCCCAGCATTACTGTGATAACGGGTGTACCGTTCAGCCGCAGCCGCGAGGGATGCCGTCCGAGCCGCGGCACATGCTGCATTCGGCTGTCGATCATGGTACGCCCGCGTTGCCGCTATTGCCGGCGTCGGGCAGGGGGGCAGGCGCGGGACCGGGCCGGGTCACCGTTTGTTCAAACGGTCGTTCCACCACGACCGCCTCGACCCTGGCGGGGTTGGCGAGCGGAACGCCCACCGCGATCTCGCCTTCGACCCGTACGATCACCGCGACAGGGATGTTGGGCTGATACAGGCCGCCAATGCCGGACGTGACGACGATGTCGCCCGGATGAAAGGGATTGTGCCCTGCCGACAGCGCACGGATCTCCAGCGAACCGTCACCCATGCCGGTCGAAATCGCCGGAATATTGTCCGCCGCACGCCGTACGGGCACGATATTGTTGGGATCGGTCAGCAGCAGGACATCGGCCGTGTTGGGGCTGGCGATATGGATGCGACCGATAAGGCCCTCTGGCGCGCGCACCGGCATTCCCGGCATGGCACCCTGCGCGCGACCGGCGTTCAGGCGGGCGAAGCGTCGCGCGCTGCTGGCCGATGAACTGATAAGCCGGGCGGTGACGACTTCGCTGCCATCGTCCTCGACCAGTTTCAGCAGCTTTTTAAGTCGCGCATTTTCCTGCGCGATCGCGGTCGCGGCGATGATGCGGGTGCGGTCGGCGTCGACCTGCCGCCGCAACATGATATTCTGCGATCCGGCGCGCCAATAGGCGGCGATGCGCTCATCGACCGTACCGACTCCGCTGACCATGCTTTTCAGCCCCGCCGATACCGGGCGGGTGATCTCCGCAACGCCGGCGCGGATCACCGCAAAGCCGGTCGGATCGAACATCGCGACCACGATCATCAGCAGGCCGATGGCGGCACCTGACACCGCCACGACATAGCTGGCGAACAGGCCATATTGCGCCTTCCGGTTATGACCGGGGCGTCGGCTGGGTGGCCGCGCCATCGCTTGCCTTTCCCTGGGCTCAGGCGGTCTGGAGTACGCCGCGGAACATCGGATCTTCCATCGCCCGGCCGGTGCCGATCGCGACGCAGGTCAGCGGGTCCTCCGCGATGGTTACCGGCAGGCCGGTTTCGTCGCGCAACTCGTCGTCCAGACCCTTCAGCAATGCGCCGCCGCCGGTCAGGACGATGCCCTGATCGACGATGTCGGCGGCCAGCTCGGGCGCGGTATTCTCCAGCGCGATGCGGACGCCTTCGACGATGGTGCTGATCGGCTCGGACAGGGCTTCGGCGATCTGGCCCTGGTTGATCGTGATTTCCTTGGGCACGCCGTTGACCAGATCGCGGCCCTTGATGTGGATCGTTTCGCCCACGCCATCTTCGGGCGGCTGGGCGACGCCATATTGCTTCTTGATCCGCTCGGCGGTCGCTTCGCCGATAAGCAGATTATGGTGGCGACGCACGAAGGACACGATCGCTTCGTCCATCTTGTCGCCCCCCACGCGCACCGATGTGGTGTAGGCAAGGCCACGCAGCGAGAGCACGGCAACTTCAGTGGTGCCGCCGCCGATATCGACCACCATCGATCCAATCGGTTCGGTCACCGGCATGTCGGCGCCGATCGCGGCGGCCATCGGCTCCTCGATCAGGAACACCTGGGATGCGCCGGCATTGCTGGCCGCGTCGCGAATCGCGCGACGTTCGACGCTGGTCGAACCCGATGGCACGCAGATCACGATTTCCGGTGCGCGCCAGGGGCTGTGCTTGCCGCCATGCACCTTGGTGATGAAGTGCTTGATCATCTGCTCGGCTACGTCGATGTCGGCGATCACGCCGTCGCGCAACGGCCGGATGGCCTCAATCGAATCCGGGGTCTTGCCCATCATCAGCTTGGCGTCGACGCCCACGGCCTTGACCCGCTTCACGCCGTTGATCGTCTCTACCGCGACCACCGAAGGCTCGTTGAGCACGATGCCGCGACCGCGAACGTAGACAACCGTATTGGCAGTGCCCAGGTCGATGGCCATATCCTGCGAGGAAAATTTGAAGAGACGCGAGAAGATCGACATGCCTAATCCTGTTCAGCCCGCCGTCCCCGCGACGCGATTTCGGGGCCGGACGAAATCTGTGCTGCAAGTCCCCAGCCCATGGGTGCGACGCAAAAATTACGGGCTTGGGGTCGCGGAAAGCGCTCGCTTGGGCTAGTCCCTAATCAATGTCAATACGCCGCCTGCCCGAACATCTGGTCAATCGCATCGCTGCCGGTGAAGTGGTCGAAAGGCCCGCCAGCGCGCTGAAGGAAATCGTCGAAAACGCATTGGATGCGGGCGCGCGACGTATCGACATCCGCATCGGCAATGGCGGGCTGGACCGGATCGAGGTGAGCGACGACGGTTGCGGCATGCCCCCGTCCGACATGGCGCTAGCACTAGAACGCCATGCGACGTCGAAGCTGCCCGACGAAGCGATTGAAAATGTCGCGACTCTGGGATTTCGTGGAGAAGCGCTGCCGTCAATCGCCAGCGTTGCGCGCCTTTCGATCGACAGTCGCGTCGTCGGCGGGGAGGGTTGGAACCGCACGGTCGACAATGGCACGCTGTTGCATGAAGGCCCTGCCGCCCTGCCGCCCGGCACTCGCGTCATTGTCGAACAGCTCTTCGCCAGGGTTCCCGCGCGGCGCAAGTTCCTGCGTTCGGCCAAGGCGGAATATGCCGCTTGTCTCGATGTCGTGCGACGTCTCGCAATGGCACATCCCGCCATCGCCATCAGCCTCGAACATGACGGCCGCCGCATGCTGTCGGTACAGGCGGACGAAGCGCGGGAGGACCGGGTCGCAGCCCTCACCGATCGCGCGCTCGCCGACAATCATGTCATCGTGTCCTTGGAACGCGAAGGGATATGTCTCGCCGGGGTGGCGAGCCTGCCCACCTATCATCGTGGTGTCGGCGATCATCAGTTCCTGTTCGTCAACGGTCGTCCGGTGCGCGACCGGCTGCTGGTCGGCGCGGTGCGCGGCGCTTATGCAGACGTGCTGGCGCGAGACCGGCACCCGGTCGTCGCCCTGTTCCTCAACGTGCCTAGCGCGGAAGTTGACGTCAACGTCCACCCCGCCAAGACCGAGGTGCGCTTTCGCGATCCCGCGCTGATCCGGGGTATGATCGTCTCGGGCCTCCGCCGCGCACTCGACGGCGCGGGTTTCCGCTCGGTGCAGCAGGCCGATCCCGCCGGTTTTGCCGCGTGGCGGCAGGAACCAGTGGCGCAACCGGTTTCGCCCACGCCGATCGGGGCAATGCCGATCTTCGATGCGGCCGCCCGCTCGCCACTCCACCATCCGCTCGCGGACCGCCGCGCCAGCTTCATCACGCCGCCGCCGCAGGCCCGTGCCGAACCTGCCGCTGCGCCCCCGCCTGAGGGGCACAGCTTTCCGCTGGGCGTCGCGCGGGGGCAGATAGCGCGCACTTATATTGTCGCGGAGGCCGAGGATGGCCTGGTCATCGTCGACCAGCATGCCGCGCACGAACGCCTGACCCTCGAACGCATGCGCCGCGCGATGGACGGGCAGGGGGTGCAGAGCCAGGCTTTGCTTCTGCCCGAAGTCGTGGAACTGGACGAGCCGGCCTGCGACCGGTTGGAGGCGAGGATCGAAGAGTTGCGCGATTTCGGCCTCGACCTTGAACGTTTCGGCCCGGCCGCGGTGCTCGTGCGAGCGAGCCCGGCGATGCTGGGGCAGGGCGACGTACAGGGGCTGGTCGCTGATCTTGCCGACGATCTTGCCGCCTATGACAGCGCCTTGTCGCTCAAGGAGCGCCTCGATCTCGTCGCCGCGACCATGGCCTGCCACGGATCGGTTCGCGCCGGGCGCATCTTGAGCGTCGCGGAAATGAATGCGCTGCTGCGCGAAATGGAAGTGACCCCCCGTAGCGGCCAGTGCAATCACGGCCGGCCGACCTGGATAAAGCTGGGGCATGGCGATATAGAGAAGTTGTTTGGTCGCAAGTGACGCGCCGGCTGTCCTACCCCACGCTTAGCGACGGATTGCCATGCGGCACTGTCAGAGTGGCGCGCTTCGACAGCGTTCCGCCGGGCTGTGCGACCTGATCCATCACCATGATGTTGGTGCGCCATTCGTCCGGCGTCACGTCGCAGGTCAGATAGCCGCGCTGGTCGTTGAGGAATGCAAGCTGCGGATTGGCCGCCAGGATTTTGTCGCTGCCGGGCCGCAGATCCTGTCCGTTGCCGCCGCTGGAGATCGATGTGGAAACGAACTCCACCGCGACCGGCACATCCCTGTCATACAACAGCCCGGCAAAATTCTGGTGCTCGTCCCCCGTCAGAACCACAACATTATTGAGCCCCCTCAGGCGCGCCAGCAACCGTTCGCGCGGCGCTTCATAGGCTGCCCAACTGTCGAGGTTCAGGATCTTTTCGGGCTCGCCGCGCGTCCGCCGGTCAAGCGCCATCATCATGACCTGCTGGGCGAGGCAGGACCAGCGGCTGTCCTTTCGGGCAAGATTGGCGAACAGCCATTTTTCCTGGGCTGCACCCATCACCTGGGCCTGCGCCGCGCCGACATCGACGCAGCGCGGGGCAAAGCCGTCATTACAGGGCTGGTCGGAACGGAACGAACGGGTGTCGAGGAAATTCATCGTCAGCAGATCGCCATATCGCGCTGCCCGATAGGCCTGCGTTCGGCCGAAGTTCGGGCGAAGCGCCGCACGGACAGGCATATGTTCGTACCAGGCCTGCAACCCCGCAGCGCGGCGCAGCGCGAAAATTTCTGATGGCGTTGCATCCTGGGCGAATTCGCCGACCCAGTTGTTCTGCACTTCATGATCGTCGAAGGTCGAAAACCATGTCTGCCATGATCGTGCCGACTGAAGGTCATAATCCGAAAGATATTGGGCGTAACGCAGGCGAAAATCGGCGATGTCGGTCAGGTTCTGACCCGCGTGCCGCCGCACCTTGGGCGCGGGAAGGCCGGAATAGCCCGGCTGGCCGTGCCAGGATTCGGCCTCGTAGATGAAGTCGCCATAATGAAAGACGAAAGACAGGTCCTCGCGCGCCAGCGCCGCCATCGCTGTATAGAGGCCGTCCTCGTAATTCATGCAGCCGGCGACGCCAAAGCGCAACGACTGGAGCGCCGCGCCTGGCAGCGGCATGGTTCGCGCGCGTCCGCGGATGCTTTTGCGGCCGCCGCAGAAGAAGCGATACCAATAGGGCCGGTCGGCCTGTAGCCCCTTCACCTCGACATGGACGCTGTGGCCCATTTCCGGCCAGGCGATCGCCTCGCCCTTGGCCGCGATGGTCTTGAAATCGGTGTCTGCCGACACGTCCCATGTCACCGGCACCGGTGACATGGGCATTCCGCCATGGGCCTCGGCCGGATCGGGAGCGAGCCTGGTCCAGATAACGAAGCCGTCGGGCGAAGGATCGCCCGAGGTGATCCCGAGCGAAAAAGGATAGGCGCGGAACCAGCCCTGGGCCCGGACGATGGCCGGCGCCGCCAATGTGGGAACGGCGAGCGAAGCGGCGATGATCTGGCGACGGGACAACATGAGCGTCACCTAATTTGCCATTGTGACAGGCCGATGCAAGTCGGACCGGTCAGTTGGCCGCGATCGGGCCGACTTATGAGGGCCGTGTGCGCCACATGGTGATCGAAATCATCGTCAATACCGCTTCGTCCTTTTGATTGATGACGGTGGCGCGGTTGCGGACGATGCCCATTTCGGGCCGGCTGGCCGAGGGCGTCTTGTCGATCACTTCGTTCGTTCCGCGCAACGTATCGCCGGGCCGTACTGGCCGCAGCCAGCGAAGCTCATCGATGCCGATCGCACCCAGGCTTCCGGCCTGCATGGCCGGCTCGGACTGGAGGGCGCGGACAAGCATCTGCATGAACAGTGCCGCCGTGTGCCAGCCGCTTGCCGCCAGGGTGCCGAAATGTGTCTTCGCCGCCGCCTCATCGGACAGGTGAAAAGGCTGGGGGTCATATTTCGCCGCAAAGGCGATGATGTCGTCGCGGCTTACCGTTAGCGGACCAAAGGGCAGGCTGTCGCCCACCATGATATCCTCGAAATGTACAATGTTGCCCATTGGCATGGCATAAGTCGTATTTACGTTTACGTCAATGTCAGGCAAGGTCCACCGATCTGGCCGACGCAAATTGACAGGTATTATTTTACCCGTCAGCAAAGCCGCTGCAAAGCTTGACTCTTTATGCCTTCCCGGTCATTAGCGCCGCTCTTCCGGTCACGTATCGCGTGGTCGGGCAAGACATCATGAACGGAGTATTGGCACCATGAAGGCGCTGATGAAGACGACCAAGCCGGCAACCCCGGCCACGGTCGAGAAAAAATGGCTGCTGATCGACGCCGAAGGCCTCGTTGTCGGCCGTCTTGCCTCGACCGTTGCGAATATCCTGCGCGGCAAGCACAAGACCAGCTTTACGCCTCACGTCGATTGCGGTGACAATGTCATCATCATCAACGCGGGCAAGGTGAAGTTCACCGGCAAGAAACTGACCGACAAAATCTATTACAAGCACACCGGCTATGCCGGCGGTATCAAGGAAACCACGCCCGCCAAGATTCTGGAAGGCCGTTTCCCCGAGCGCGTGCTGGAAAAGGCGATCGAGCGGATGATCCCGCGCGGCCCGCTCGGCCGTCAGCAGATGCGCAACCTGCGCGTCTTCGCCGGTGCTGAACATCCCCATGAAGCGCAGAGCCCCGAAGTCCTCGACTTCGCATCGCGCAACCGCAAGAACAAGGTGGGTGCATAATGTCCGATAACCGCCAGTCCCTGTCCGACCTCGCAAGCCTGACGGCCGAAGGCGTATCCGCGCCGGTCGCTGCGCCCGCCGTTGAGGGCCAAGCTCCTGCCGCGCCGATCGCGCCGCCGGTTTCGACCATGCCCCTGCGCGCTCAGGAAATCGACAGCCTGGGTCGCGCCTATGCGACCGGTCGCCGCAAGGATGCAGTCGCTCGCGTCTGGGTAAAACCCGGCTCCGGCAAGATCACGGTCAATGGTCGCGATCAGGAAATCTACTTCGCACGCCCCACGCTGCGTCTCGTCATCAACCAGCCGTTCGGCGTCACCGACCGCACCGGTCAGTATGACGTGATTTGCACGGTCAAGGGCGGCGGCCTTTCGGGTCAGGCAGGCGCGGTCAAGCACGGTATCGCCCAGGCGCTGACGAAGTACGAACCGTCGCTGCGCAGCGCGGTCAAGGCCGAAGGCTTCCTGACCCGCGACAGCCGCACCGTCGAGCGTAAGAAGTACGGCAAGGCCAAGGCGCGCAAGAGCTTCCAGTTCTCGAAGCGCTAAATCGCTCTTCTTGCAGACTATCGAAAGGGGCCGGTCATTCGGCCCCTTTTTCGTTGCGCCACCGTATCGGCGGCAACCTTTGCGATCGCTGATCCGTTGACCAGCTAATCGTAACGCAAAGGAGAATGTCCGATGGGTGAACTGACCGACAAGGCGAAAGCCGCAGGTAACAAGGTTGCTGGCGCCGTCAAGGAAGCGGTGGGGAAGCATAATAATGACGCCGACCTGGTAGCGGAAGGCAAGGCCCAGAAGAGCAAGGGCACCGCGCAGGACATCAAGGGATCGGTTAAGGGCGCGCTCGGCGACAAGATCTAACCGGACTGACGATCGCAATAGTATAAAGCCCCGCCATCCTGGCGGGGCTTTTCATTTGTCCTGTTTTCGATGAGCGCGTGGAAAGCCTTGCCGAACCATCTATCGTTTGACGATGCGGTTTGACTGGATGGTGTTGTTGGCCGCATTGTCACCATCATTGGCGCTGCTGCCAAAGGAATAGCCCGCATCCTGGCCGCAATATCCAGGCTTTCGCTTGAGCGTTGAGCGGGCATTTTCCATCACGGCCCTGGCACCGGGCATGTCTCCGACAAATCTGTTGTTCGTGATGCGATTTCCACGTGGCGCCTGATGCCGGATTACGCCGCGTTCACCGCAATTTCGATAAAGCTGAATTCCCGCCTGGTGACCAAGGGGCAGGACGTTGCCAGTCACGATATTGTCAGCCGATCCATCGATCGCTATCGCAGTCCGATCCACTTTCAGATCGAAGACGTTATTTTCTATCCGATTGCGGGCGCTTTCGGCATCGAGATACATGGCCGCCACGGCGTTGCCGACGATTTTGGAATCGCGCAGCGTGAAAGCCGTGCTGCCAGGACCAATATAGACGGGGATCGATTTGTTGCCTTCGATAACACTGTCTCGAACCGTGACCCGCGTTGGGGCGGCACGTTGGGCGCGAGCGGTATAGTCACGAAGCCGAGATTCCCTGATCTGGTCCGGGATACTTGCCACGCCGATACCCCAAAGCCGGACCGCCCCGTAGATATGACAGCGCCGGATCGTAATATCGGTGGGCCTGCTCCACGATGATGGTCCCGTCTGCTGCGACCAGATCGCAACCGTAGGCGCTGCCCTGCTTGCCTTGATACCGGGATATCCGATCGCCCCGCCATTGCAGTCGATCGACACGCCAGATGCTCGTGCGCCCTTTATTACCAGCCGACGGGGCATGGAATCGCCCCGCCGCAGCGTGATGCTGCAATTAAGGTTGAACTGGCGCTCGGCTTTGGCCGCCGGGGCAGTCAGCGCTTTGTAGACTGCCGGACTGCAAGGCTTCGCCCCGCTGCCTGTGGTGGCCTGGGCGGCCATGAGGAATAGCGACAGGGAAATACTCATACGGCATTGCATCCAAATAGGGGGTCAGCTTATTTCATACGTCCCGCCGCATAGATGGTTGCTTAACGCCGCGCGATAAAGGCGCATACTATAATGGATCATTCTCCGCACGCTTGACAATGCCGCTGACCGGTTCAGAGTTGGCGTATTGGGGAGCAGGACCGTGACGCCGGATCCAGGAACACAGATAAAATGGGGCGCTGGCGCGGCTATATTGGCCGTTGTTCTGGTCGCGGTGCTGGCGCTGGTGCCGGATCCTTTCTTCCGTCAGCAAGTCATCGCCACCACTTTCGACGATGTCGAGGGCGTTGCACCGGGCGCTCAGGTCTATTTTCGGGGTGCGCAGATCGGTGAGGTCCGTTCGGTGGATCTGGATGCACCCAGTCGTACATTCGCGGTGGCGCTGGGTGTGGCGCGGCAGTGGCGCGCGTCGGCCTGTTCATTCGCCACCGTCTCGTCGGCCAATCCGTTCACTGCGCCGCGTATCGAACTGGTCGCATTGGAAAGCGGCAAGGCCGGCTGCTCGATTGCACGACGCGCTTATGGCTGCGACCCGGTGCCTGCGGCAGCAAGTGCGGGCGAAAATGCGATCGCCGGATGCCGCCGCCCCGCCGACCTGTTCGACACGGCGGCAGCCGCAGTAGGGGAAGCGGCGGCAGTCGCGCGAACCGCCAATGCCATGGCCCAGCGGTTGCAAACGATGCTGCACGGCAGTGGCGGCGGCAGCGCGGTCGACATGGCTCAGGTCGCGCGCAACGCCACCGAGACGCTGGCTGCACTCAATTCCCTGAGCAGTCAGCTCGACCGCAGCTTCGCGCCGGGGCAGGGCGACATTGCGGTTACGCTGGCCAACGTCCGCAAGGCAACGGGCCGCGCGTCGGAAGTCGACATCGCTGCACTCAATGGCATATTGCGCGAGACGCAAGGGCTGGTCGCGCAAAATCAGGCGAGCATCGCCGGATTGCTTTCCGAAAGCAAAAGCAGTGCGAGCGAAGTGCGGATGATCCTGGAGGGGGCGTCTGCTTCGCTGGTTGCTACAAGCGCCAATCTCGAACGGACCAGTGCCAGCCTTGGCGCGCTCGGCGAGCGGTTGGCGGGCGACCCCACTTATGCGATCCGGGGGCAGCGTTACGTCGATCCGCCGGCACCGGGAGGCAAGTGATGACGCGGCTTTGGGGACTTATGCCGGCTCTGCTGCTCACGGGCTGCGCCGTGCTAAAAGGGGGGGATGAACCGGTGGTGATGCGTCTGTCGCCGGTCTTCGCGGCGAACCAGACCCAACTTGCCGCCGCGCCGTCGATCGCCGTCGCCGCAGTACAGGCGCGCGGATTGTCGGGAGCGAGCCGCTATGCCTATGTCGATGCCGCAGCGCCTGGCGTCATCCGGCAGGCGGCGACATTTTTCTGGGAGGAAGCGCCAGGCACGGTCCTGGAGCGCGCGCTGGTCGCAGGATTGCGAACCCGGTTTCAGGCCGTTACCGGCCCGCAATTATCGATCGCCGCCGACCGGCGGTTGATAACGGTGCTCGACCGCTTCGAGGAAGTTACCGGTGGGCAGGCGCAGGCTGTGGTCGCATTCGACGCCACACTGGTCGCGCAGGGTAAGGCGCTGTGGGCGGGGCGTTATTGCGGCACCGCGCCTGTCGCCGCGGGCGACGGCACCAGCCGCGCACGAGCCTTTGCCGCTGCGGTGGAAATGGCGGTCGGTGCGCTGGTTCAGGATGTGGCGGCAGGCACGGTGTCTGCCGCACCCTGTTGAATGAGTCGGCCGCGTTCCAGCCGATAGATGCGCGTGCAAAACCGCTTCGCCGCCGCCGCGTCCTGTGTCAGTAACAATAGAGCGCGGTCATGTGGCAGGATGCGCCGCCTGATCTGTTCCTCAAGCCCGTCGGCACGGGCAAACGCGCCCTCGAACGGTTCATCCAGTATCAGCAGGTCGGGATCGCGCACGAAAGCCCGCGCCAGTTCGGCGCGACGTCGCTCACCAACGGAAAGTTGCGCTGCTGGAACCGAGGCGCTCGCTTCCAATCCGAAATCGAGTAGCAGCCGGTCAATCCGTCGCGCCGTACGAGTGTTCCGCGCGATGGGAGAAGCCAGCGCCAGGCGCATATTCTCCTCGACGCTGTAGTCGCCGATCAGCGACCCCCCCTGCATCACCAAGCCGCAGTGCGCGCGCAGCCGCCGCCGTTCCTCCCCCTGGGCGTCGGCTAGATCGACCCCCATCAGCCGCACAGTGCCCGCGCTGGGTTCGGCAAGACCGATGGCAAGGCGCTGCAACCAGCTCTTCCCGGTGCCGCTGTCGCCCAGAACGGCAACGCGTTCGCCCGGTCCGACGCTTAGGCTCAGATCATCGATAAGCCGCGATCCGCCCAGTACCAGCCCGACCCGGTCGAACGCGAGCAACGGGCCGGTCATGCGAGTGCGGTCCACAATGCTGCGGCGCCAAATATCCCCAGCAGCCCGGCGATGAAGGCGGTGGTGGCACGCCGGCCGATGTCGGCGGGCGAGCGAACGGGCCGTGCGCCGATCGCACTGCCGACGCCAAAGGCGATCAGCGCATATAGCAGCACCTTGGCCATGCCCGCCAGCATCCCGGATGCGGCATCGTCGGAAAAAGCGAAGCTTGCCCATTCACGCCAGGCGACGTTCGCCGTGAGGCGCAATGGTAGGCCGCATGCAATCAGCGCCGCGATCCCGGCCATCATCATGTGCAGCGGCACCGACAACAGCACCGCGATCAGCGAAGGCCCCAGCGCATGATCCACCGGATCATGGCCGAGCGCCTCCAGCGCGTCGATTTCACGATTGAGCGACATCGCACCCAGCCGCGAGGACAATTCTACCGAAACGCTGCCGGAAGCGAACAGGCCGACGACCAAAGGAACGACATCGCGCAGCAATGTGGTCGCCAGAGTCGACTGGACGGGGATCGGGGCATTGTAGATCGCCAGCAGCCGCGCAGCGCCGATACCGGCGATCAGCCCCGCGAGACCGGCCAGCGGCAGCAGCGTCCGCATCGGTCGCCAGATATAGAGCGGCAGGGCGGCGGCAAGCTGTCGTTCGGCAAGCGCATCGCCAGCGACCGCGCGCCGTCCCATGCCGCGCGCGGCCCGTACGATCAGCCAGATCCCTGATCCGATACCGCTCAGCGCATGTGCGAACGGGTTCATCGCCGCCATGGCGCGCGCAGGATCGTGCCGTCGCTTCCGATCTGCACGGTTCCGCTGCTATCCGCCGAAACGCTCATATCAGCGTTGGCCGCAAGCATCGCGGACAGAGCTGCGCCGTTCTGCGCCGCCCATATCCGGTCCGCATGGTTCAGCAGCGCCGCTGTCTGCCCTTGTTCAATGCCGGAGAGGGAATCGATCAGCGGCATGGCGTGGCAGGCCAGTCCGACCTGCACCAGTCGCCCCTCCTCATGCATCGCCAGCATCGCCGCCCGGCCTGGCGGATCGGCGAGATCGCCCGCAAATATCACCACGCGATCAGGATAATGGACAGTCAATTCTGCGACCAGCACCGGCAACGCCGCCTCAAGGCCATCTATCCCCGGCGCTATCGCTATGGTCAGCGTGCGCAGCGCTCGCTGACCCGTCGCCCCCAGCAACCGTGCCATGATCCTCACCTGTTCGCGGTCCAGATCCTTGATCGCTTCGCTCAGTTCGTCATAGGGTACGATGTCGGGATGCCGCTTTGCCAGGTCATCGCGCTCGGCGCCATATTCCCATCCCTGCACCAGCTTGGCCGCTATCCATCGGTCATGTTCGGCTCGCGCCAGTTCCTCCAGTTCCCCGTCGGTCAGCGCCAAGGTCGCGCCCGTACCCGGCACGAGCCGCGCGCCAATGTCGCGCAGCTTGAGTTGGTAGCAGTCTGCCACCAGCCGATTGTCGTCGCGGAAGCTTTCGGGCAGATCTTCCCATTCCCGCATCGAAGCGCGCGCGCCGATCCGCTCGCCATCGGCAAAGCGGCCTTCGAGGTAGAAATCATGGACCGATCGGGCCAGTGCGTCGTGGCGGTCCTGCAACAGATATTCAGGATCGGCGAGCGCGTCGAGACCGCCGAACGGAAAGATGCCCGCGCCCATGCGATGATCATAACCGCCATCCAGTTGGACGTGTATCGGTGGTGCCGGCCGGTCGGCGACGCGATAATGGCTGTCGACGGCCAGCGCTATCGCCATCGCGCGCGCATCGTCCGGCTGGTCTATCAATATCGCGACCGGGCAAGGAGCGGCGTCCACCAGCGCGGGAATGAAAGCGGGATCGGTGCGCCCAGCGACGAAGCGGACCGGTGCCAGCCTGTCGGCAGCGGGATGGCGAGCGCGAAAACCCTGTTCGATCCCCGCCGCGTCGGCATCATGGACGATGAATGCGGGTTTGCCGCCATCGCGATAATGACCGCCCGCCAGGGTGCGCAGGATGAACCGCTCGATCGGTGGGGTGAAGCCGATAACCAAGATCGTGCGCCCGCTAACGCCCTCGCGCTTGAACATATCGAGCGGACGGTCGAGGGACAGTTGCCGCGCAACGATGTCGGGAACAGACGCGAGCCGGACTCGCGCCGTTTTCCTGTCGCCATGTTCGAAGCGGCTTTCCACGCTGCGGCGCAGGTCGAGATCGTCGATGCGCAGGATGATGTCGAGCGGATCGCCGGCGGGCCTGACGCCGGCAGCCTTGGCGCCGACCGAAGTCGCCAGCGCAATATTGGCAGGCGCATCCTGCCCCAGAAGCAGCACCGCGCGCGCCTTGTCCAGCGCAAGCAGGTCCAGTCCGCGCTGATCGCCGCTGCATTCGACTTCTGCTGCGCCCTGCTCGACCGCATCATTGACCCACAGGGCGCGGCGGTCCTGCGGCCATAGCAGCACGTGCCGGCCATTGTTCAGCTCTGCCATGGCAGTGCGCGCGGCCAGGCCGCCCTGTCCGCCGGGATCGCCGGCTATGACCAGATGATCGCCCCGCGCCCGCATGAAATAAAGGCGCATGGGGTTGCGCAGTTGCTCCCACGCCAACACCACCGTCGTCCAGAACGTCAGCAGCGGCAGCGCCCAGCGCGCGATTTGAAGCGCGGGGGGCATGTCGCGTCCCTCCAATTCGGCGGGGAAATGACCGACGATCAGGCGCATTGCGCTAAAGCCGTTGTCGGCCAGGGTCCGCTCTGCTCCGCCGATTGGCGCATAGGCGATCGCAAAGCCCCACATGCCAAGCAACAGGGCGACCGCCATCGCGCCAAAGCGGATCACCGGCGCAACCTGCGGCAACCTCAACCGCCATGTTCTGCGGCGCGGTGGCGTGACAGCGGGCATGACCTGCTATTCGCTGGTGCGCAGGCGCAGGACGGCGGCGGACACGTCCCGTTCCTTGTTACCCGCAAGGCGCGCGCGCAATCCGGTCAGGAACTGCCGCTCGGTCACATAGGTCTTCATATCGTCGCCAAACAACGGCGTTGCCGACGCGAGAGCGATAATGATTTCGTGTCCATAGGGCGGCGCCACTTCGAACCGGACCTGCTGCGGCCCGCCTGTGCCCACGCCGATCATACGCTGCCCACGGGCGTTGGGCGCAGGCTGGCCGCGATACAGTTCAACCGCGCTGCCGTCGGCCTGGAGATAGATGATGCTCAGGTGCGGGCGGGCCGCAGTGGTCGTCGCCACCACGCCAAAGCGCTCGCCCGCCTTCATCACCACCGGATCGCCTCTGCGCGCTTCGCCCTTGTCGGTCTGGGCCATCACGGTCACGCCGCCGCGCGACAGGGGAGAGGCGAGCGTCATTGCCGCTTCGCACTGCGGCCAGGGCTGGTGCATGACCTGCCAGCGAGTGCGGGGATCGGCGTCCATCGCCAGCTTGTGCAGAGATTGAAGTTCGTTGGCGTCGCCGCCAAAACCGGTGACGGTTTGACCACGCGGTCCAGGCGTAATGGTGATGCCGGCGCAGGAAAGACCGGCCGCCTTTTCCGTCAGAAGCTGCTGCGGAGTCTTGGCGGGAGCGGGGGGAGGGGGTGGCGCGTCGGGCGATGCCTTGGCCGAGGGCGCTTCGAGCGAATAGGCTTCGCCCGCCAGCAGCTTGAACGTTGCATAATCGACCCAGGCATAACCCTTGTCGCCCCAGATCGGTCCCCAACTGTTCATGATCCGCAGCGCCTGGCGCTCCTCGTCATAACCCACGATAGCCATTGCGTGGTAATTGGTCATCTGCTTGACGTCGCGCTTGAACACGCCATCGCCCCGGAACGCCTTGAAATCGGGCGTGGCTGGCATGGCGAAGATCACCGGCGCGCCGCGCGCAAGCGCGCCTTTGATGTCATCCAGAATGACGGGCGTTCGCCAGTCATCCCTGGTTTCGCGGTCGATCGCGCGCCAGTCGAGCAGGCGATAGTCAGCGGCCTTGTCTCGCAGCGCAGGGGAGGCCGGAATCGCGCATTTGGTCAAGTCATCGGGGAAGTCGGCCATGCTGACCGTTCCCTCATTCTTGAGCAGATCAAGCGCCTGGACGATGCCGATGGTGCCGACGCAGGCGGTGCCCGGCGGTCGCAACCGGTTGTAGACATAGGCCGGGCTCATCTGCTCGGCGGGCTTGGCCGGCTGATAATCGAGATCGCGGGCGTTGAGAAATGTCCGCGCGGCATAGGTGGTGGCCCATGCGACACAATTGGGCTGCGGACCTTGCGATCCCGGCGGCGGATAGCGGCTCGACAGATCGACGCGCTTGGGCAGATAGGCGCGGAAGCGCCCCTGCTTGGGCAGCTTGGCATAATCCTCTGGTGAAATCGGTTCGGCCCCGGTCATGAATACCGGTTCAGGCTCGGCCTGTTGCGCCCACAACGCCCCGCCCGTCAGCGCGAGGGCGACCGGCGCCGTCCATGTAAGAAACCGTGCCATGCCGCCCCCCTCATTTCCCTGATTTTTTAGAAGCGATACCCAAGCGTCAGCGACACTGCGTCATAATCGAAATCATGCGAGAAGGTGCTGATCCCGCGCGTATAAAGCAGGCCGACGCGCAACTGTTCGAAGCGGTTCTTTTGTTCGGCCTCTCGCGTGCGCACGCCGATGCTGACGCCCACTTCATGTACATCCTCATAGGATTGCGGATCGTCGATCAGCTTGGTCCAGACATAGCTGGCGCGGATCGAACCTTGCCGCCCGCCGAACATGCGGCCTTTGAGCGGCAACTGATAGGCAAGGCCATTGCGGAAGGTGATCACCTCTTCCCTGAGATAGCCGAAGGCCGGTTTCCTGCCCAAACCGATTTTGGTGGTAGTCGAATAGGCGACCATGTTGCCGATAGTCAGGTCGCCCCGACCGACCTGGCCGATCTTGTAGCGGCTCGTTGCCGAGACGGTCAGAAGCTCGTTGCTCGTCGACCCGAAATAGCGGCCAGCGTCGGTAATGCCATAGGCGATGCGCGGGGTGATCAGCCAGTTGGGCTGGACCGGTATTTCAACACCGGTCGACAGCGTACCGATCACGGCGGTCTTGCCATCATTGACATGCAGGATGTTCAGCGGCGTATCGATCAGCACGCGCGCGCGACTTCCTTCGAAAGGACGGAACTGCTTTTGATAGCGCAACTCGTAACGCTGGCCCTCAACTCCAGCCGATCCCCAATAGGATACCGCGCCGCCAACCACATCGGCGTCGCCCTCCATCTCGAAATCGGCAGTTTCGGGATCATCGTCAAATTCCAGGTCGTTGAGGTTCAGCGCGGTCGAAACCTGCACATGCTGGATGCTGTTGGGGCTGCCGATCGTCGCCAGATAGGCCGATGCGGACGCAGCCGTCGGAGCGCCAGCCAACATAATGACGCCGGAAATGGCAACGGACTTCTTCATGTTCATACTCCCTGTTCGACCGATTGACCGGCCTGATATGCTTTTGCCCTTTTGTCCGACACGCTGTTTACAGCGTGCCGGCGATCTCGTCCTCTTCAAGGTCGCGCACGACACGCAATCCAGCATCCTGCCGCCGCTTGCTGGTTGCCAGTGTGAAACGATTGGCGGACCGCAACTCGCCCGGAGCGCTCTCGAATGATCCGCCGCGCACCACCCGGGTGCGGCAACCGGCGTCGACGCAATCGGCCGTCCATTCCCACACATTCCCTTGCATCTGGTACAGGCCAAAGGCGTTGGGCGGATAGCCGTTCACCGCTTCGGGATAGCCGCGATAGGGAGCGGCCTCTGATCCTCGATACCGCGCGGTGTGATCATAATTGGCCTGGCTGGTGGTAATTTCGTCGCCCCATGGGAACGCGGTTTGCGCGCCGGCGCGATTGGCATATTCCCATTCTGCTTCGGTCGGCAAGCGATAGGCGCGTCCCGACTGCACCGAAATCCAGGCTACGAATGCCTGCGCATCCTCATAACTGATGTCTGTGGCCGGGATCAGGGGGTTGGGATTTTCCTTGGCCCAGTTGCCAAGCTTCGCGCAGGCATTGTCACGGACGCAGGCGCTCCATTCGGCAACCGTCACCTCATACACGCCGATGGCAAAGCCCTTGGCAATCCGGCCTTCCGCCTGCACCGGTTCGTCGTTGCCACGGCCCGGTTCCGATATCGGCGAACCGAAATAAGCGGGGCCGGGGGGAACGGCGCGCATCCACGGGCAATTGGCGCAATCGTAGAAACGGTCGCTCGCCGCCCGGTCGCAGGAAATAAAACAGGGCGCCGCGCCCTGGAGTCCGTAGTCGAAGGTCGGCTTCTGGAAATTCTTGCCCGACCGCAAAGCTACGCGATCTGAGACGCGCTTCAATGCATCGGCAATATTCTGCTGCGGTCGGCGGATCTCTTCAGCCAGCACCTTGGAAAAAATGCCGTCGTCGAACGCATATTGGTCGGCGCTCGTGGAAAAGGCGACCAGATAGCCTTGATCTGGCCGGATTGAAGCAGCGGGTGCACGGACCATCCGGCGTAATCCCTTGCTGCCTGCCAATTCCCCGACGCTACTTGCGTCGACGCCGGTTGCTGCGGCGATCGTGTCCGCCATTGCAGGCGGCGGCGCTGCCAGCACGTTGCGGCACATGTCGAGCACGATCAACATCGTCCTCGCACCCGATCCTAGCAATCCGCGCGTCAACGCGGCTCGCGTGAGCGTCGCGGTTTCGGCCGTGACGTCGCGGCCCGCATCGACAGGCAGCAGCATGACGTCGCCATAGCTGCCCAGCGCTGCGCCATGGCCGGAAAAATATAGCGTGCCGAACGCATTGGGGCCGGCCGCCGCCAACTTCTCGCGGAAATCCGCTATCGCCGCCATCATCTCCGCACGGCCCAGGTCACGACGCACCTGGACCGCGCCATTCCCGCTCGCGTCGACGAAGCCGGTTGCATTGAGCGCGGCGGCGATCTTGTCGCCATCGGCATAGGTCGATCCCAGACGGTCGAAAGACTGATAAGCCCCGTTGACGATGACCAGCGCCAATCGCGGCTCAGGCGCGGCTTGGGCGACAGCCGGCAATGCCAGCAGCGCAGCCAGCGCGGCGATCAGGCCCAGGCAAAATCGCGTGTAGGAAACCAAGCCGGCAATCATTGGATAGCCTTGCGCGGTATGAACGCCACCTGCGTCACTGCTTGATCGACAGCGTCCACATACAGCGTCGCGTCATAACGGCGCGCTGCGCGATAGGGTTCGGCTGGGCCTCCGCCGAATATCTTTGCAAGGAAGCTGCCAAAGCCCCGGCTGTTATTGCAATAGCTGCTGATGGTGACCTCACCCCCGCTTTGTTTGATCTCGTTGAGCCACGCTCCCAGCGGCGCAGGCGCTTCCTTGTTCGCGGGATAGGGAGTTTCCAGATCGACCACTACCGTGCGATTACCGCGCAGCCGGCTCCGCAATGACCGGTCCAACCGGGCCGGATCGGTCATCCGGAGAGTCGGCCTGGCGACCGGCCGGTCGCACGGTTTGATCACGGGCGCGGGCAGGGGCAGGCGAGCGGCGGGCGCTTTGCCAGGCTCGGGCTTGGCCACGTAAGCCGGGTCGACGGCAACAGGCTGTGGCCCTGGGGCGACAGGGGCTGGCGGGGGCGGTTCCGCGGCTATGATCCGCACGCCTCGTTCCTGTGCACCTGTAAGGGGCGCTTCCTGGCGGGGCTGATCACCCCCCCCATTTTTAACCTGTGCTAAGGCGGCTACATTTGCCGATAGTCCGACAGAGGAAATAAAAAGAGCAATTGAAAGCCTAATCATTTTCCGCCCCGAATCCTGATATATTTATTGCTCGATCAGCGAACTTGAGTTTATGAGTTGCCAATTGGTCAGGCAACAAAAAATAGTGGGGCTTCGTTATGTCCTGGCGCGAACGTGGGCTAAAAGCCACAGTAAAGTTGACATTTGTCACAATAGCCCTGAGCGCCGCATGCGCGCATGCGGAGACGCGCGCGCTGCTGGTGGGGGTCTGGCAATTTCAGTCCAGTCAGATCATGGACCTGCGGGGGCCGGAAAACGACCTTCAGGCGATGGAAACTGTCATCCGCGGCCAGGGCGCGAGCGATGTTACCGTTTTGCGCAACGATGCGGTCAGCCGGACCACCGTGGAAACCGCGCTTCACGCGCTTGGCCTGCGGTCGAAACCGGGCGACTGGATCATGCTCTATTATTCGGGTCATGGCGCTCAGGCCGAAGCGGCGGTCAAGGGCACGCGCGATGGCGATCTGGACCAGTTCCTGCCGCTCGCCCGCTTCGACCCCGATGTGCAGGATGCAGAGCGATTCATCGTCGACAAGGATTTCTACAACTGGATCGCTCGCTATGTTCCGCGCGGGGTCCAGGTGCTGATGATGGCCGATGCCTGCCATTCGGGAACGCTGCATCGTTCGGTGGATCAGCGCGCATGGGGCTTTACCCCTCGCCTCGCACTTCGATCTTCCGCGCAGGAGCTCAAACTCGCATCGCGCCCGGCTCCCCGCTTCCCAAGCGTTCTGCCTGGGGGACAAGTCCCTGAAGAAGTGACGCGCGAAGACCTGCCCAACCTGATCTACATCAGTGCGGCGAAGGATGATCAGCTGGCGCTTGAAGCCTCTCTGCCGGTGGAAGGTGCGCCGTCACGCGGGCTGCTAACCTATTCCTTCGAACAGGGGCTGACCATGCCAGGCCCGGACGGCAGGACGCTGGCGGCGGACGAGGATCGCGACGGCACCGTGACGGTGGCCGAACTGGCGATTTACCTGAACGGGCAGGTGCGAGCATTGACGGGCCAGCGGCAGGAAAGCAATGCGGTGATCCCCGCCGGCAAGGAAGCGCTCGGGGTGTTTGCGGCGATTGCGCCTCCTCCCGCGCCGCCATCGCCGCCATCGCCGCCACCGCGCCCCGGCCTCTATGTCGCCGACGCCAAACGACGGGCGAGCGTGACTGGCGATTATCCCTGGCGCGTGCTGACTGCGCCAACCGGAGCGGACTTCGTCTGGGACCCAGGCAAGGGCGTCATGCTGCGCCGGTCGGGAGATATCGTTGCGCAGAATGTGACGGATCGCAATCATGTCCGCGGCGTCATCGAAAAATGGGATGCGGTGGAGGCGCTGCGGCCTTATCTGTCAGAGAACCGGGCGCGGTTGATGATCGGGCCTCAATCCAACGGCGTTCGATATCCTTCGGGTGCGCCGGTTACGCTGGCTCTGCGACAGGAAATGAGCAAGCAGGCGGGCGACCGCTATGCGACCGTCTTCAACCTGGCGTCGGATGGCACGGTCCAGTTGCTGTATCCCGACGCCACCGATGGCACTGGCAAGCTTGCGCCCGACCAGTCGCTGCCCATTCTCGACAGCCAGGTGATCGCGCCCTTTGGTACCGATCATGTCGTCGCGCTGGTGACGCGTAGCCCGCCCGATCAATTCCGCGCGCTGTTGCGTACCGTTGAGGGGCAACGCGCCGCGATGCGGCTGGTCGCGCCGATCAAGGCGCTGCTGGCCAGCGGCGGCGGGGAGGGAGCGCTTTCAATCGGCGAGCTTTACACAGGCAACTGAGCGATGCCGGCCAAGCCCCTAATTGCTGAGCACTACCGTCCGGCTACGCGCAGCGCTTTTATTGCCGATGTCGACACGATAGCTGCCCGACACCCGGGGCGTAACCGCGCACACCGGAGCGTAATCCGCATTGTCGTCCAGGCACAATTGACGACCACTTGTGTCAGTCAGGCGAATATACATGTTCGTGCCGATGTCGCCGATCGCGCCGATGCGCAGCGGCTCGCCACCCTTGGCGGTGACGTTGAAGCGGTAGGCGTTGCGCGGATTGACGTCCAGAACCCGGCGCACCAGTCCCTTGCCGAATGCCGAGGTCATCACGCCCCGGCTGGCGGTCGACTGCGCGACCTGGATCTGCATCAGCAGCGCCGCGTCCCCCTTGGCGAGGTCTTTCGCTTCGGCGAACAGCGCCGCGGAAGAAAAGGCGGCCTGCGTTCCGACCGCGGTATCGGCGCTATCGGTGACGGGTATTTGCTGCAACATCCGCGCCGCCGTCAGCATCGCGCGGGGATCACGCTCATGCCGGGCGAATTCGGCGACCTGCCGCGCGGCGATCGCCTGAGCGAAGGGATCGAGCGGCGCGGGGTTCGGCCTGGGGGCGGTATCGGGCATTGCAGCATCGGGTTGAGCCTCTGCCGCTGGAGCCACGGCCACAGGATCGCTCTGTGCGGCCGCACCAGGCCCGGTGATCGCACCAATTGCCACGCCTACGCTCAGGATCCGGTAAAACATGGCTAATCCTCTCGACAAGCTGATTTCGGGCTCCATGGATACTGCCGCGGCGATAGGAAAGCCAGTGCTGTCAGGAGGGGTCGACATTGCTGATCGCGCTGGTCGGCGGCTCGGGGAATTGATCAGCGGCGCCGGCGAAAGGCGCTTTGCCGCCTTCATCAGCTATAGTCATGCCGACATGGACTTTGCGCGCTGGCTGCATCGGAGCATCGAAAATTACCGCGTGCCAAGGGCGTTGATCGGGACGCAAGGCGAGCGCGGTCCTATCCCAGCACGGCTGCGCCCCCTGTTCCGGGACGAGGATGAACTGGCGGGCGCGGCCGAACTTGGCCCTCGGCTGGAAGGCGCCTTGTCGCGCTCGGACGCGCTGATCGTGATATGCTCCCCGGCATCGGCGCAATCGATCTGGGTCGACAAGGAAATCCGCACCTTCAAGCGCATCAATACCCAGGCACCGGTCTTCGCCGTCATTGCCGCCGGCACCCCCGAAGACTGTTTCCCGCCTTCGCTGCTGTTTGCGATCGACGATGCTGGCGAGCTTGATCGCACCCGCCCGGTCGAACCGCTGGCGCCCGACCTTGAAAAGTTCGGTCGCAAGACGGTCAAGCTCAAGCTGATCGCCGGATTGATCGGGACATCCTATGGTGCGCTCTACCGTCGCGATCGGGTGCGGGCCAGGCGGTGGGCGGCGGGGCTGGGCGCAGCAGCGCTCATCCTTATCCTGTTGCTCAGCGGCCTGTCGATCGCTGCGGTCGGCTATGCCCGCATGGCTGTTCAACAGCGCAATGAAGCGCAGGCCGCGCGCAGGCTGGCGGAGGAGAACGCCGACAAGGCAGAAAGGCGCGCCTGGCTGGCGCAGGTCGCCGCGCAGGAGGTGCGCAGGCAGGCGCTGTTGCTGGACAGCAAAGGTGGCACTTGTCCGCCTCCTGACTGATTTTTCAGCCCCGACAATAGCTTCAGCCCTTGCGTAGTGCAGGTCGTGGCGCGACTGTATGCGCTTGATCAGGGGGCACGCACTATATGAGCTGGACACGCCGCAAGCCGATAGAGGCGATGACTCCTGGCGCTGCCGACCAGCAACTGGGCAAGACATTGTCCTGGCCGCATTTGCTGGCGCTCGGCGTGGGAGCAATCGTGGGAACGGGCATCCTTACGCTGATTGGCGTCGGCGCGGATCGGGCCGGGCCGGCGGTGCTGTTGTCCTTTGCGATTGCAGGGGCCATTTGCGCCTGCGCCGCGCTCGCCTATGCCGAACTGTCGACGATGATGCCGGCCGCCGGTAGCGCCTATAGCTACAGCTATGCGGTAATCGGCGAGGCTATTGCCTGGATCGTCGGCTGGAGTCTCATTCTCGAATATTCTCTGGTCGTTTCCACCGTGGCGGTCGGCTGGTCGGGCTATGCGGGGCCGCTACTGACCGGCATCGGCTTTCCCGCCGTGCTGACGCAGGGGCCGGCACTGGGCGGCCTGATCAACTTGCCGGCCATGTTCATAATCGCGGTGGTGGCGGGGCTGCTGATGCTCGGCACGCATGAAAGCGCGCGTCTCAACAGCCTGCTCGTGCTGATCAAGATCGCCACGCTCAGTCTGTTCGTCGCAGTGGCCCTGCCGGCTTTCGATACCACGAACCTTGATCCCTTCATGCCCTTTGGCTTTGCCAAGTCGATGGGTGCCGACGGCGTCGAGCGCGGGGTGATGGCGGCCGCCGCGATCATCTTCTTCGCTTTCTACGGCTTCGACGCCATTTCGACCGCAGCTGAAGAAGCCAAAAATCCCGAGCGCGATCTTGCCATCGGCATCGTCGGCTCGTTGATCGCCTGCACGCTCATCTACATATTGGTGGCTGCCGCCGCCATTGGCGCGATGCCATTCACGCGCTTTGCCGACAGCCCGGAACCGCTGGCGTTGATCCTGCGCGAAATGGGGCAGGGACAGGTGGCGCGCATCGTCGCCATAGCAGCCGTCATTGCGTTGCCCACCGTGCTGCTCGGCTTTCTCTATGGCCAAAGTCGCATCTTCCTGGTCATGGCGCGCGACGGCTTCCTGCCGCAATCGCTCGCCCGAATTTCCAAGCGCGGCACCCCCGCGCGGATCACTGCGGTCACGGCGACTCTGGTGGCGATTATCGCCGGCCTGCTGCCGATCGACCAGATTGCGGCGCTCGCGAACGCCGGAACGCTGATCGCCTTTTCGGCGGTCGGTGCGTGCCTGCTGATCCTGCGTCGTCGCGCACCCGCCATGAAGCGGCCGTTCCGCGCGCCGGCGGGCATTCTCGTGGGCTGGGGCGCGATATTGGGTTGTACCTATCTGTTCGTGAGCCTGCCGATCAACACCATTCTCGCCTGCGCCGGGTGGAACGCGCTCGGTCTGGCGGTCTATGTTTTCTACGGCCGCGGTCGGGCGACTATAGCAGGGCGCTGACCGGCGCGGCCGCCTTTTCCCGATAGGTCGTTTCGTTCAGTATCCCCTCGCGCCTGGCAACGATGGTCGCGACCAGCACCTGTCCAGCAACATTGACGGCGGTGCGGCCCATGTCGAGGATCGGATCGATCGCGAGCAGCAGTCCGGCACCCTCCAGCGGCAGACCCAGCGTCGACAGCGTCAGCGTCAGCATCACCACCGCCCCGGTCAGCCCCGCCGTCGCCGCCGACCCGATCACCGAGACAAAGGCGATCATCAAATAATCGAGCGGCCCCAGCGAAATGCCGTAGAATTCCGCGACGAAGATCGCCGCCAACGCGGGATAGATGGAGGCGCACCCATCCATCTTGGTCGTCGATGCAAGCGGTATTGCGAACGCCGCATAGCTCCTGTCCACGCCCATGCGTGCGGTCACCGCTTCGGTGACGGGTAGCGTTCCGACCGAGGATCGCGACACGAAGCCGAGCTGGATTGCCGGCCAGGCTTTGGCAAAGAAAGGCAAAGGCGAAAGTCCATGGGCCGCGAGCAGCAGCGGATAGACCACCAGCAACACGATGCCGAGGCCCAGATAGACCGCGCCCGCAAACAGACCGAGTTGCGCCAGCGCCCCCCACCCATAGGTAGCGAGCGCCGCCCCGATCAACCCCGCCGACCCGATCGGCGTCAGACGGATGATCCACCCCAGGATCGCGCGCACCACCGCCAGCAGCGAACGAACAAAGGCGAGGAACGGCTCAGCCCGCTCTCCGACCTTGAGCGTCGCCAGGCCGACCGCGATGGATATCACCAGCAACTGCAAGATGTTGAAGCTCAGTGTTGTTGTAGCCGTACCAGTCTCTGCGTCGATTTTCGTCTCACCCGCCAGCGCCAGGCTGTTACCGGGCACCAGCCCCTTGAGGAAATCGAGCCAGCCCCCCGTTGCGCTGATCTGTCCGATCGTCAGCGCCGCGCCGCGGGCATTCGCGCCCGGTTGCACTATCAACCCGATGGCAAGGCCGATCAAAACGGCGATCAGCGCCGTTATGGCAAACCATAGCAGCGTCTGCCCCGCCAGCCGCGCTGCATTGTCGAGCGCACGCAAATTGGCGATGCTTGCGACAATGGCGGCAAACACGAGCGGCGGCACGATCGCCTTGAGCAGCGACACGAAGATGGTTCCCACCGTCTTCAATGCCTGGGCCAGCCAGTTCAGATGACCGTCCGGTCCCGTTCCCATCGCCTGTGCGACAAAACCCAGCAGCAGCCCAACGACCATGCCGACCAGCACCTGAAAACCGAAGCTGCGCGGGGAAATGCTCATGCGCGATACGTCCCTGAGTGGCGAAGATCTGCAATATCGGACGGGCGTCCGCCATATGCGCGAAAGGCTTTCTTGGGGCGGCCCAAGTGGGGATGATGACGCCGTCATGCGACTGTGCAAGGAAGAGACTAGCAGATCGGAGGTTCCCTGCATGCCCTTTCCAAGACTCTTTGCATGGGCAGGCGCGTTATTGGCGATGACGCCACTGACGACGCATGCCGCGCCCGATCCGTCCCTGGCGAAGGCCGTCCTCCTCAAATCCATCGCTTTCCGCACGGTGGAAGGGGCGGGGCAGGTGCCGGCGCTCGCCGCCTATTATGCCTCGGTGCTGCGGCAGGCGGGCTTTGCCCAAGCCGATATCGAAATCACGCCTGTCGGCGAGACCGCGACCCTCGCCGCGACCGTGCGCGGCTCCGATCCCGCGCTCAAGCCCTTGCTGATGATCGGGCATATGGACGTTGTCGCCGCCGATCGCGCCGACTGGGCGCGCGACCCCTTTGTTCCCGTCGAGGAGAATGGCTATATTTTCGGGCGAGGGGCGGAGGACAATAAATATGACGTCGCGATGATGATCGCGACGCTCGCCGCGCTCGAGCGCGAAGGATGGCGGCCCCGGCGGACTGTCATACTGCTGCTGTCGGGTGATGAGGAAACCGCGATGCGGACCACCCGCGCGCTGGCGACCAGATATCGCGACGCCGAACTGCTCCTCAACGGCGATGGCGGCGGCGGTCTGCTGGACGACGAGGGTGCACCCGTTCTCTACCAACTCCAGGCCGGCGAAAAGACCTATGCCGATTTTGAGATCGCCTTCGCAGATCCTGGCGGCCATTCCAGCGCCCCCACGCCGACCAACCCCATCTATCGCATGGCCCGTGCGATCGACCGGATCGCCACGCATCAATTCCCGCCGATGATCAACGACCTGACCCGCGCGTCGCTGGCGCTCTCGGCCGAACGCATCGGCGGCGATGCTGGCGCGGCGATGCGACGCTATGCCGCCACGCGCGATCCGGCGGCAGCGGCAATGTTATCGACTCACCCCGAATTTGTGGGGCAGATGCGAACGACCTGCGTCGCAACCATGGCACAGGCCGGACATGCCCTCAACGCGCTGCCCCAAAGTGCGAAGCTACAGGTCAATTGCCGCATCTTCCCCGGCGTTGCGATCGACGCGGTCAGGACGGAGATCGTACGGGTGGTGGGCGATCCCACGGCCATCATCCGGACGCTTGGTGAGCCGACCGCGAGCGATGCGTCGCCGTTGCGGCGTGATATTGTCGACGCCGTCACGGCTGCGGTGCGCGCCCGCTATCCCGGCATCATGATCATCCCGTCAATGTCGGCAGGCGCCACCGACAGTCTCTATTTCCGCGCAATTGGTGTACCAAGCTATGGCGTCTCCAGCCTGTTCATGCGCTCTGCCGACAGCTTCGCCCATGGTCTCGACGAGCGCGTGCCGGTCGCCGGCATCCCCGGCGCGCTCGATCAATGGACCGCGCTGCTCTCACGGCTGGCACGTTGATCCTTTGTGCGGCTCGACGCGTGCCTAATCCTTCGCCGCCGGCCGATTGCGTCGTTCTTCCAGAAAGCCACTAATCGCCTGACCGCTTGCATTGAGTAACGGATAGCTGCGGGAATCGGACAGCCAGTCGGGCCGGCGCGCGCCGCTGCCATAGACGGTGTCGTAAACCAGGGTGAAGCCAAGGAAGATCAGCGTCGCGCCGATCAAACCCTTGACCGCACCAAAGCCGCCTCCCAGCACTCTGTCGACCGGTCCCAGCACTGACTGGCGCGTTCGCTGGCCGATCGCGCGGGCGATCAGCTTGCCCGCGCCAAAGGTCAAGCCGAACACCAGCACGAACGCCAAAATCCCCGCGCCGCTGCTCGTCCCGACAAAGGGCGTCAGCAGTTCCGCGACCGAAGCGTGGAACAGCCGCACCGCAAAGATGCCAAGCACCCAGGCGATTAGCGACAGCGTCTCCATCACGAAGCCGCGCAGCAGCCCGAAAATGGCGCAGCCGCCGATGAGAAGCAGAACGGATATGTCGATGGCGGTCATGGATCGGTCTATGTAGCGATTTTTGCGCGGGCCGATAGCCGGTTCGTCCGATGGCTCTCGCCAGAGCGGAAAGCGGCGGGCAGACTGGCGATGGCCGGGCGGCAGGATGGAGAGACGGGTATGACGGACGAACCCAAGCAGAACGCAACTATTGGCTTTTCGCGCGAAATACTGACCTTGTTCGACGATTATGTGCATGGCCATATCAGCAGGCGCGGTTTTCTGGAGACGGGCGCGCTCTATGCCGGCAGCGTGGCAGCCGCGACCAGCCTGCTGGCCGCGCTCAGCCCGGACTTCGCCCATGCGCAAAAGGTCAAGCCCGATGACGAGCGAATCACGACTTCGCGCGTATCGATTCTTGCGCTTGAGGGGTGCGGGTTGATCGAAGCCTATGTCGCGATGCCCGCAACACAGGCAAAAGCCGCGCCTGTGGTGCTGGTGATTCACGAAAATCGCGGCCTCAATCCCCATATCGAAGATATCGCCCGCCGCTTCGCACTCGACGGCTTCATCGCCGTCGCGCCGGATGCGCTGACGAAACTCGGCGGCTATCCCGGCGAGGAGGACAAGGCGCGAACGCTGTTCCAGCAACTCGATCAGGCAAGAATCCGCGAAGATTTCATCGCCGCTGCGGCCTATGCGCAGGCGCTGCCGCAGGGCAATGGCAGGCTCGGCGCGGTTGGTTTCTGTTACGGCGGTGGCATGGTCAACTTCCTGGCGACGCGCATGCCCGGACTGCGCGCCGGCGTCGCCTTCTACGGCGCACCGGCCCCGATCGAGGACGTGCCAGCTATCAAGGCCGAGTTGCTGATCCACATGGCCGGCAACGATGCGCGGATCAACGCTATGTGGCCGCCCTATGAAGCGGCGCTCAAGGCGGCGGGTACGCACTACAAGGCCTTTACTTATGATGGCGTGGAACATGGCTTCAACAATGATACGACGCCGCGCTTCAATCAGGCCGCAGCCGAACTGGCATGGCGGCGCACGCTCGCGCTGTTTCGGCGAACACTGACCTGAAAAGGCGTTTTACCCCCGGCCCAGCATCTGATCCACCAACTGCGCCAGGGTGCGATAGCCGCTGAGCGATATTCCCGTTACGCCGTCGCTGACCGCGGCCGGCACGCAGGCGCGGGTAAATCCAAGCTTTGTGGATTCGCGCAGCCGCAGCGGCGCATGGGCGACCGGCCGGATCTCGCCCGACAGCGCAACCTCGCCAAACAGCACCACATCGGCAGGCGCGGGGCGTTCGGCCAGCGCAGAAATCAGCGCGGCGGCGACCGCCAGATCGGCGGCGGGGTCGGACAGCCTGTAGCCGCCAGCGACGTTGAGATAAACCTCGCAGGTCGAAAAGCTGAGGCCGCATCGCGCCTCCAGCACCGCGAGGATCATCGCCAGCCGCCCGCTGTCCCAGCCCACCACCGCGCGCCGGGGCGTCGCGCCGCTGGCCAGCCTCACCACGAGCGCCTGGATTTCGACCAGCACCGGACGGGTTCCTTCGAGAGCGGGAAACACGGTCGCGCCGGTGACGCTTTCGTCGCGATGGGTAAGGAACAATGCGGACGGATTGGCGACTTCCTCCAGCCCTTCAGAAACCATTGCGAACACGCCGATTTCGTCGGTGCCGCCAAATCGGTTCTTGATGGCGCGCAGGATGCGATATTGATGGCTGCGCTCACCTTCGAACGCCAGCACGGTGTCGACCATATGTTCCAGTACGCGCGGCCCGGCGATGCTGCCGTCCTTGGTGACATGGCCGACCAGAACCAGCGCGCTGCCCCGGCTTTTGGCAAAGCGGATCAGTTCCTGCGAACAGGCGCGCACCTGGCTGACGGTGCCGGGCGCGCTGTCGATCAGGTCGCTGTGCATCGTCTGGATCGAATCGATCACCAGCAGCGCAGGCGGTGGCCCTTCGTCCAGGGTCGTCAGGATATCGCGGACCGACGTTGCGGCGGCAAGCTGCACCGGCGCCCTGCCGAGCCCCAGCCGTTGCGCCCTCAGCCGCACCTGATCGGCGGCCTCCTCGCCGCTGATATAAGCGACCGACAGGCCACGCATCGCGACGCGGGCGGATGCCTGAAGCAACAGCGTCGATTTGCCGATCCCCGGATCGCCGCCGATCAGCGTCGCCGATCCCGCCACCAGCCCGCCACCCAGCGCGCGGTCGAATTCGGCAATTCCGGTCGACGTCCGATCGGGCAGGGCGATATCGCTGTCGAGCGCGACCAGTTGCAGCGCGCGGCCCCCGCCGGCCAGATGATGCTTGGCGGCAAAGACCGTCTCGGCCGCTTCCTCGACCAGGCTGTTCCACTCGCCGCAATCCTCGCACTGACCCTGCCACCGGCTTGCGACCGAACCACATTGCTGACAGACGAATTTGCGCTTTGCCTTGGCCATGATGACTGCATATCAGAACATATGTGGAACGCCAGTCCGAAACTGTGGAAACCGGCCGAGCTGTCGTGCATTGCGACGACATGACATTATTGCGCGTCGCCAGTTACAATATCCGTAAAGCCATCGGCACCGACCGCCGTCGCGTCCCCGAAAGAGTGCTGGAGGTGCTTGCCGAGGTCGATGCTGACATCATCGCATTGCAGGAGGCGGATCGGCGTTTCGGCGTGCGGTCGGCGGCGATCCCGCCGTGGCTGCTGGACGCGCAGAGCCCCTACAAGGCAGTGCCGCTCAATGTTCATCATGACAGCATGGGCTGGCACGGCAACGCTATCCTGGTGCGCAAGGGGGCGACGATCGCCACGCATGACATATTGCATCTTCCCTGCCTGGAGCCGCGCGGCGCGATCATGGCGGAAGTCGGCTTGAATGGTGTCGCCATACGCGTGTTCGGCATGCATCTCGACCTGTCGGGACTGTGGCGGCGACGGCAGGCGGCTGCGATCATTCATGCCGCGGCAGCGCGCGAGACGATGCCCACCGTGCTGATGGGCGACCTTAATGAATGGAGCGCCAATCGGGGCTGCCTTGCCGATTTCGCCCGGCATTACAGCTTCGCGCCGTGTGGACGCAGCTTTCATGCGCAGCGGCCGGTCGCTCGGCTCGACCGGATCATGCATTGCGGCTTGATGCGGCTGGTGGATTGCGGCGCGCATGACAGCGCGGCGGCGCGCAAGGCGTCGGACCATCTGCCGATCTGGGCGACGGTCGACATCGGCTGATGCGCTCGACAAGTTCGCCTGTCTCTGCGATCCATCGCGCATGAGGGAGAAGGAACTGCGGCTGGCGCTGGTCTGCTATGGCGGCATCAGCCTGGCGATCTACATGCACGGGATCACCAAGGAAATCTGGCGGCTGACGCGCGCCAGCCGATCCTTTCACGATGGCGAAGCGCCCGGTAAAGGCAGCCAGGGCGTCTATCATCGCCTGCTGGCCGAAATCGAGGCGACCACCGGTACGCGGTTGCGGGTGATGCCCGACATCATCGCCGGCGCAAGCGCTGGCGGGATCAACGGCATTTTCCTGGCGCAGGCGATCGAAACCGGCCAGTCGCTCGATCCGCTGACGGACATGTGGCTGGAACAGGCCGATGTCGACAAGCTGCTCGATCCCGACGCGCGGCCGGCCCGGCGTATCACCAAATTCTGGGCCACGCCGATCGTGTGGATGGCGGCGCGCCGGCCTGGCGACGCGGTCGAGCGCACGGTCGCGCCCGACACGCGCGAAGAAGTCCGGCACAAGCTGTCCAACTTCATTCGCTCGCGCTGGTTCGAACCACCCTTTGGCGGCGCGGGGCTTTCGACAATGCTGCTCGATGCCTTCGATGCGATGGCCGCCTCGCCGCCGGGGCCGGCGCTGCTGCCCGCCGGCCACCCGCTCGACCTGTTCGTCACGGTCACCGATTTTGACGGTCATCCCGAAAGCCTGACCCTTAACAGTCCGCCGCAGGTGATCGAGACGGAACATCGCCTGTCGATAGGGTTCAGCGCGCGGGGCCGGTCCGACCGCACTTTTGCAGATATCGCCGAACTGGTCTTCGCCGCGCGCGCGACATCCAGCTTCCCCGGAGCCTTCCCGCCCTTCACCGTGCGCGAACTGGACGAAGTGCTCAAACGCCGGCACCGCGCATGGTCGGGCCGGGCGCGCTTCCTCGCGCGTATCCTGCCCCGTCAGAGCGTGATGGGCACGGCCGAGGATGCGGTGCTGATCGACGGATCGGTGCTTGCCAACGCCCCCTTTCGTCAGGCCATAGATGCGCTGCGCAATCGGCCTTCCCGTCGCGAAGTCGATCGCCGCTTCGTCTATATCGATCCCAAGCCCGGTCATCGTTCGATCCGCCTCAATCGCGAGGGCGGGCCCGCTGCCGAACCGGAACACGGCCAGGCCCCGCTCCCCGGCTTTTTCCGCACCATCTTCGGCGCGCTGAGCGATATCCCGCGCGAACAGCCGATCCGCGACAATCTTGAGATGCTTGAAAGGCATTCCGCGCGCGTGCGGCGCACGGGCCGGATCATCGCCGCGCTGCGCGCCGACATCGACGAGGAGGTCGAGAGCGCAATCGGCGGTATGCTCTTCCTCGACCGCCCGACACCGCTGCGGCTTTCGGCCTGGCGTGCCAAGGCGCAGCAGCGCGCCGCCAGTGCCGCGGGGTTTGCCTACCCAGCTTATGGCCACCTCAAGCTGTCGGGCATCGTCGAAGATCTGTGCAGCCTGCTCTTTCGCCTCAGCGGCCAGGAAGACGCGCTGATGCGCGAAAGCTTTCGCCAGGCTATCTGGGGCCATGTCCGTGCGATCGGCGCGGACCAGTTGACCGGCGCGGTCAATGCGCGCTCGGCCCCGGTCCAGTTCTTTCGCACCCACGATCTTGCCTTTCGCATGCGCAGGCTGCGCTTTCTGGCCCGCCGTCTTGCTGAAACGCTGGAGGTTGAAAGTGAAGCGGACGACGCGGCGGTCACGATAATGCGTGATGCCATCTATCAGGGCATCGCCCATTATGCCGAATGCGCGGCAATCGAAACCTATGGCGATGATGTGCGCGCGGCTGCGCGCGACACGCTTGCCGATCCCGCCGGCGCGCTGGAGGCGCTGGCCGCTGCACGGGGGTTGCGCGCGCGCGACGAAGCAGCCGACATGATGCTTTCCGACGCATTGTGGGGCCTGCCCAAGGCGGAGCGGCGCGTGATGCTGCTTGCCTATCTCGGCTTTCCCTTCCTTGATATTGCCACCCTTCCACTGCTTCAGGGTGACGCGGCCGACGAATATGACCCGATCAAGGTCGATCGCATTTCCCCTGAGGACTGTAGCGCGATCCGGCCTGGCGGTGCGGACGCCACGCTCAAGGGGATCGAATTCAACAATTTCGGCGCCTTCTTCAGCCGCGCCTATCGCGAGAATGATTATTTGTGGGGGCGCTTGCACGGCGTCGAACGGCTTCTGGACATCGTGATTTCGGCAATGCCCGCCGCGACCCGCCTTTCGGACGAGTCGCGGCACGAGTACAAGCGTTTGGCGTTTCTGGCGGTGCTGGATGAGGAGGAGGATCGCTTGCCCCTCGTCGCGGAACTGATTGCCGAACTGCGGAAGGAGATTGGGTGACGCGGAATTACAGCCGCCAGACCGCTCTGGTCCTGCTGCTTCTTGCCGGCGGCTGCGATGCCACGCCGGATGAACGACGCGCCGATACAGTCGCGCCTGGGGACGCAGAAACGGACGTCGTATCCGGCCCGTCACAAGCCGAAGCGATCTCTGCAAATATGACGGTGCCGACCGCCGTGCCGGCCAAGCGCAGCCCCGACAGCCGCCATGCGTCGATGTTGCCCGATCCGCCCGGCATACTGGCTCCTGAACCATCGCTGCCTCTTTCGGCATTGTCGGTGTCGTCGACCATTCAGTCGGGGGACCTGCCGCCGTCGGACGATGCCGCCCCTGTGGGCGTCTTTCCTGATGAAGTGCTCGCCTTCATGGTCGATCGCGACGGCTGCGATCATTTCCGGGGGGAGGAGCCATTTGATAACGAACGGCGCGTCTATCTGGAACAGAATATTCAGCAGCTATGCACCGGCACCGATGCGCGTCTCGCCACGCTGCGCCGCCGATATAGTTTGCAGGCTGATGTTATGGCAGCGCTCAGCAGCTATGAAGACCGTGTCGAAGCGCCAGCGCGCCCCTTGGACAAATTGCCCTGATGACAGGCAAGAACGACGGCGCTAGGGGAAGCGCATGCTGGGGGCAATCAGACGATCGGAGCATGCGCGCGGGCTGCTGACCGCGCTGGCGCTGCTTGTCTTCGCAATTCAGCTCATTGCTCCGTCCGGCTTTATGCCGATCCGCACGGATCGCGGCGTCGTGGTGACGCTGTGCACCGGGCAGGGTGCGGTCAATGTCATCGTCCATCGCGACAGCTTGGCCGGTGATGATGCGCCCGCAACCGACGATCGTGCGACCACCAAGCCCTGCATCTTCGCTGGGGCGGCGGCGCATGCGTCATTGCCCTCGCTCGCTCTCGCAGAGGAAACGCTGCCGGCCTGGACGCTTGCGTTCGGGACGATCGCCTTTGCGCTCAAGACAGGCTGGATCGCTCGTCTGGCCGCGCCTCCTCCGCCCGCTTTGGGACCTCCGATGCTTTTCTGAACACCGCACGCATGGACCGGTCATTTCGTGCCGGATCATAACTTCGTTCATTAAGGTATCAATTCATGCCATCTATTCTTTCGCGCAGCGTATCGCTGTGCGCGCTCATTGTAGCATTGTCGCCCGCCATCGCATCCGCAGACGAAAGCGACCCCATCATCGTCACCGCCATTCCCGCCGTCGCCGAAGCGGCAGTGCGGGTCGCGCGAACGCCGGGCGGTGTCGATATCGTATCCGCATCCGATTTCGAGGACAGGCTCGCTGTATCGCTGCGCGATGCGCTGGCATTTTCTCCCGGCGTCTACACCCAGTCGCGCTTCGGGCAGGAGGTGCGGATATCGATCCGCGGATCGGGCATCAGCCGCGGCTTCCACATGCGCGGCCTTACGCTGCTCCAGGATGGCATTCCTATCAACTTGGCCGATGACAACGGCGATTTTCAGGAGCTGGACCCGCAAGTCTTCCAACATATCGAAGTCTATCGCGGCGGCAATGCGCTGCGGCTTGGCGGTTCGACGCTGGGCGGCGCGATCAATGCGGTAACGCCCACCGGCCGCAGCGCCCCCGGACTCGACATGCGCGTCGATGGCGGTGCTTTCGGCACGCTGCGCGGCAAGATCGCCTATGGCCATGCGGATGAATGGGGCGATGTATGGGCGGCCGTTACCGCGGACCGTTCCGACGGTGATCGCGATCATGCGACCCGCAAATCGCTGCGCTTCAACGGCAATGTCGGCGTCCGGCTGACTGACGCGATCGAAAACCGCTTTTATGCCAGCCTCCAGACGATCCGACAGGAACTGCCCGGCGCATTGAACGAAGCGAATGCGCTGGCGCATCCAAGCAGCGGCAATTTCTTTGGCGATCAGGCACGCGATATCGACTCGATCCGCCTTCAGAACCGAACCAGCGTGGATCTGGGGGAGGCGAAGCTGGCGGTCGGCGCTTATGTCAATGCCAAGCAACTCTATCATCCGATTTTCCAGGTTATCGACCAGAAGTCGACAGATTTCGGCGCGTTCGCGGGCGTCGACCTCGCCGGCACCATAGGTGGCATGGCAATCGAGGCGACGCTGGGCACGCAGGCCCGGTTCGGACAGGGCACCGCGCGCCAGTTCGTCAACATGAATGGCGCACGCGGCGCGCTCACGGCGCTTGGCTATGTCAAGGCGCGTACGATCAACAGTTACGGCGAATTGCGCGTCGCTCCAGTGCGCGACTTGTGGATCATCATGGGTGGCCTGCACACATATGGTCGTCGGGAAGTCGACAACCGCCTCGTGCCGGTGCGCAGCGGCGCGGCGCGGTTCGATGCCTTTTCACCCAAGATCGGGCTGCTCTATGAAGCCGCGCCAGCGGTGCAATTCTATGCCAACTACAATCGGTCGGTCGAACTTCCCGGCTATTCGGAACTGAACCAGTCCCCGTTTGCGACGAGCGCGGGCAACGTCCCGACCCCAGGCTTCGTTGATGTCGGACCGCAAAGGGCATGGACTGTCGAGTTCGGTACGCGCGGCCATGCCGGCATCGCGGCCTGGGACATCAGCCTTTATCGCGCCGACATCCGGGGCGAAATGCTGCAATATAATCCCGGCCTGACCACTGGCGTCCCCGCCGCGACTTTCAATGCGGACCGGACCCGGCATCAGGGGATCGAAGCAGGGCTGGACCTGACGCTGACGCAATGGGCAAAGCTGCGGCAAGTTTATACCTGGAGCGACTTCCGCTTTCGCGATGACGCGCAATATGGCGATAATCGGCTGCCGGTCGTGCCGCGTCATGCTTATCGCGCGGAACTGAAATTGGGTACGGATGCGGTCAGCGTGTCGCCTGCTGTCGAATGGATACCCCGGGGCGCATGGGTCGATTATGTGAACAGCAAGCGCGCGGGCGGCTATACCATGCTGGGCCTGTCGGCTCAGGCGCTGGTCAAGGATGGGGTGACGCTGTTTCTGGACGCGCGCAACCTGACCAATCGCAAGGCGGTGGGCGATATCAGCGCGCTCGTAAAATATCTCCCCGACAATCCATCGACGCCAGCGGATGAAAGCAGCGCCAGCTTTTATCCACTGGAACGGCGCGCCGTTTATGGCGGTGTGCGGGCGCGATTCTGAAGCGCGGCGGCGCTTTCTGTCGCGCGGTGTGACGCGCCATGCCGGGTTGGTCCAATAGTGACCCGATGGGCCACTCCCTTGTGCCTGACGGCGGAGCGGGCGCATTAGCTGGCGACCAGAATCTGAAGTTCACACCATTATACAGGTGTCGATCGAACCTTCGGATTCATCTGGGTTGCCAGCAAAGATATGATTCCGGTGCGGTGGATTGAAATCCGCTGCACCGGACCTTGTCGACCTTGTGACAGCCACCGCAAGCCAGGTGCTAAAGCCATGATGACCCCGCTTAAAATCGATGGCATCAACGGTGAACATACGGCTGTTCCATACGCATCGCTGCGCACGAAATGAACACCATCAAAATGACATTGATACGTCATTGAAAATATTGGTGCGGGCGGGGGGACTCGAACCCCCACGGGCAGGGCCCGACGGATTTTCTTACCAGCTACGGCTTTCGCCGCCGCCCGGATGGGCGTTTGTGGTCTGGACTATCCCTTCACCATGCCCCGGCAGGGCCGGGGGGTAGGTGCTGCCCGTCTAGTCTCTACACCTTCCCGAAAGCGATGCTTTCGGGCTTGGCTCGGGATTGCCAGATTAAAGGTTTCCCCGACTTTGAGCAGTTCTACATCACGGGTTTCCCCGCGCGCACTCAATGGCCTAAGTCCGTTGCGTCTACCGATTCCGCCACGCCCGCTTGACCAAGGTCAGCTATAGTCAGCGCAAGCATGGTCGCCAAGCAGGATATGTCACTTGTGCCCAGCTTCGTCGTCGAAATCGGGAGACGGGGTGGCTTGCGCTTGCGCCTGACCAGTTGACGGCGTGGCGTCAGCCCGCTGCGTCTACCGATTTCGCCATGTCCGCGCGGCTGTACCCCTGCCGGGTAGGCCCGCAAGGTCAGGGCTTGGCCCGTCATCGGCGCAGCGCGGCTATTTGCCGTTCAATCGCTCGCGCATTTCCTTGCCCGGCTTGAAATAGGGCACCTTCTTTGCCGATACCGGCACCTGTTCGCCGGTGCGGGGATTGCGGCCGGTGCGTGCGTCGCGCGCGCGGGTCGTAAAGGCGCCGAAGCCACGCAATTCGACACGGCCACCCGACGACAGCCGGTCGACGATTTCGCGGAAGAACAGATCGACGATCTTTTCGACTTCGACTGTCGTCAGGCCAGGATTTTCCTGCGCGAGAATTTGGACCAATTCGGAACGGATCATCGTGCTGCCAGCTCCTTGCATGCGCCCCTTACGCATGTGTGCAAAGCAGCATAGAGTATCGGTAAGGCACTGACAATGTGTTGCGCCGCGACACTGTCATTATGGAAAAGGCCCGCCGAACTTGCGTCCGACGGGCCTTTTTCCGTTCCGGCAGGAAAGAAGGCTTATCAGCCCTCGTTCTTGGCCTTGAGCGCTTCGCCCAGGATGTCGCCGAGCGATGCACCGCTGTCGGACGAACCATATTGGGCAACGGCCTGCTTCTCTTCGGAAATCTGCAGGGCCTTGACCGAGAAGTTGGGCTTCTTGGCGCGGTCGAAACCGATGACCAGGGCGTCGAACTTCTGGCCGACCTGGAAACGCTCGGAGCGCTGCTCGTCGCGGTCGCGGCCAAGGTCGCTGCGCTTGATGAAGCCGGTCGCGCCGTCCTCGCCAGCCTGGACTTCCAGGCCGCCGTCGCGGACTTCCAGCACCGTCACGGTGACCGTCTGGTTGCGGTTCAGGCCGGCGGCCGCAGCCGATGTGCCACCGGCGGCGGGGCCACCGCGTTCCATCTGCTTGATGCCAAGGCTGATGCGTTCCTTTTCGACATCGATGTCGAGAACGACCGCCTGAACCGTTTCACCCTTGCGATGCAGCGCCAGCGCGTCTTCGCCCGAAATGCCCCAGGCGATGTCGGACATGTGGACCATGCCGTCGACGTCGCCGTCCAGGCCGATGAACAGGCCGAATTCGGTCGCGTTCTTGACTTCGCCTTCGACCACCGAACCGATCGGGTGGCGCTCGGCAAAGCTGTCCCAGGGGTTCGAGATCGCCTGCTTGAGGCCCAGGCTGATGCGGCGCTTTTCGGGATCGACCTCCAGCACGATGACGTCGACTTCCTGGCTGGTCGAAACGATCTTGCCGGGGTGGACGTTCTTCTTGGTCCAGGACATTTCCGAAACGTGGACCAGGCCTTCGATGCCCGGCTCCAGTTCGACGAAGGCACCATATTCGGTGATGTTCGTGACCCGGCCCGACAGCTTCGCGCCGACGGGATATTTGGCCGATGCGCCTTCCCACGGATCGCTCTCAAGCTGCTTCATGCCGAGCGAGATGCGCTGGGTGTCGCGGTTGATGCGGATGATCTGCACGCGAACGGTGTCGCCGATGTTGATCATCTCGTTGGGGTGGTTGATGCGCTTGTAGCTGAGGTCGGTGACGTGCAGCAGGCCATCGATGCCGCCCAGGTCGACGAACGCGCCGTAATCGGTGATGTTCTTGACGACGCCTTCGATGATCTGACCCTCGGCCAGCGTCTGGATGAGGCCGCTGCGCTGTTCGGCGCGGGTCTCTTCCAGAATGGCGCGGCGCGACACGACGATGTTGCCGCGGCGACGATCCATCTTGAGGATCTGGAAGGGCTGCGGAATGTCCATCAGCGGGGTGACGTCGCGCACGGGGCGGATATCGACCTGCGAACCGGGCAGGAACGCCACGGCGCCGTCCAGGTCGACGGTGAAACCGCCCTTGACGCGACCGAAGATGACGCCTTCGACGCGCGCGCTTTCGGTGAATTCGGCTTCCAGCTTGTCCCACGCGGCTTCGCGGCGGGCGCGGTCGCGCGACAGCATGGCTTCGCCATGGGCGTTTTCGACGCGGTCGACATAGACTTCGACTTCATCGCCGACCTTGATGTCCGCCTTCTGGCCCGGCATCGCGAATTCGCGCAGCGGCACGCGGCCTTCGGACTTCAGACCGACGTCGATGACGGCCAGGTCGTTTTCGATGGCGGTAACGGTGCCCTTGACGACGCGGCCTTCAAAGCCGCCGTCCTCGCCACCGAGGGAATCATTGAGAAGCGCGGCGAAATCGTCGCGCGAGGGGAATGCCGTAGAGGCCATATGTCGTCCTTCACTCATCATTGCTGGCCAACCGGTTGTATCCGATGGTCTTTGGCCAAACCGTCCACAACGCCCCATGCGCTGAAGACATCCGCCGAACGGGGGCAGTGGCAAACGCTCAGGCCGTGAAAAGCGAAAAGGGCGCCCGGAAAATCCGCGCGCCTTGTCGGGTCAGCCGGGCCATTTCAGGCGGGACGGCGACCTTCAAGCTGGGCGTCGACCAGCGCGATCGCTTGGCTGACGGCCTGCGCTATAGTCAAATCGCTGGTGTCTAGCAAGTCCGACCCGGCCGCCATCTTCAACGGGGCCGTTTCCCGGCTCATGTCGCGCGCATCGCGTGCCTCGATGTCGGCGACCAGGGCCTCCAGGCTGGGCGCGCCGCCGTGCGCCAGGCCCTCGGCATAGCGCCGCTGGGCGCGCACCGCCACGCTGGCGGTCACGAACAGCTTGGCATCGGCATCGGGCGCGATGACCGTGCCGATGTCGCGTCCGTCCAGGATGGCGCCGCCCGGCTGCGTGGCGAATTCACGCTGGCGCTGGACCAGCGCCAGACGGACGCTTTGATGGACCGACACGCGCGATGCGATCGCGCCTATCGCTTCGCTGCGCAGCGCGGCGTCATCGAGCAGGCTGTCGTTGAAATCGCAGCCCGCCAGCGCGTCCGATTCCAGATCGGGGTCGCCGCCGGCGTCGAGCACCGACAATCCCACCGCGCGATACAGCAATCCGGTGTCCAGGCAGGGGAGGTCATAATGGCGGCCGAGCGCCTTGGCGATAGTCCCTTTGCCCGATGCCGCCGGGCCGTCAACCGCTATGATCATACCGCTTTTTTCCAGAAAAATGTTTTGATGAGGCCCAGCAGCGCGATCAGCGCCCAGACGATTTCCAGCGCCATCGACGCCAGATTGAAATGCACCGTCAGCGAAGCGATCAAAAGCAGCGATCCGGCGAGATTGAGCAGGTTGAAGACAATGAAATTCATCGTGCGCGCTATATTGCTATAGGCATAGGCGATCACCATCAGCGCGCTGCCCAGCAACCCTATGACATTGGCCAGGTCAAATGTCATCCGAACGCTCCCAGCCTCTTTAGCAACGCGACGAAGCCCGGAAAGCTGGTCGCCACCGGCCGCATGTCGTCGATGGTCACGCCATCGCGCGACACCAGCCCCGCCACCGCAAAGCTCATCGCGATGCGATGGTCCAGCCGCGCCGCGATCGGCCCGCCCCCGGCCAGCGGCGCGCCGCCGCTGCCTTCGATGATCAATCCGTCCTCCAATTCCTCCACCGGCACGCCGATGGCGCGAAGCCCCGCCGCCATGGTCGCGATACGGTCCGATTCCTTGACCCGCAATTCCTCCAGCCCGCGAAACACGCTGCGCCCCTGTGCCAGCGCGGCGGCGATGAAGGCGACGGGATATTCGTCGATCATGGCCGGCGCGCGCGCCGGGTCCGGCTCCACGCCGTTCAGCGCCGATGCGGTGACAACCAGGTCGCCGACCGGCTCTCCGCCCACTTCGCGCGCGTTGGTGACTTCGATGGCGCCGCCCATTTCCCGCAACAGGTCGATGAGGCCGGCCCGCGTCGCATTCAACCCGACATTGGCGATCGTCACCCGCGACCCTGGCACCAGCAGCGCCGCCACCATCGGAAAGGCCGCGGAGGAGGGATCGCCCGGCACGACGATCTGCTGCGGCTTCAACTCCGCCTCGCCCGCCAGCGTGATGATCCGCGTTCCGTCCGCCTCGACCTCGACAGTCAGTTCCGCGCCAAAGCCCTTCAGCATCCGCTCGCTATGGTCGCGCGTCGGCACCGGCTCGACCACGCGGGTGATGCCCGGCGCGTTGAGCCCGGCGAGCAGGATCGCCGACTTGACCTGCGCCGACGCCACCGGCAACCGGTAATCGATGGGCACCGCCGGGCAAAGGCCCCGCATCGTCAGCGGCAAGGTGCCGCCCGGACTGGTAGTGAAACTCGCGCCCATCTGTGTCAGCGGATCGATCACGCGCCCCATCGGCCGCCTGCTCAGTGATGCGTCGCCGGTGAAGGTCACGGTCAGGTCATGGCTGGCCACCAACCCCATCAACAGCCGGGTGGACGTGCCGCTATTGCCCATGTCGATCGCCTGTCGCGGTTGCAGCAGCCCGCCCACGCCGACGCCATGGACATGCCATGTCCCGTCATCGTCGCGTTCGATCTGCGCGCCCATCGCGCGCATCGCCGCCGCCGTGGCCAGCACATCCTCGCCCTCCAGCAAGCCTTCCACCCGGCTTTCGCCCACCGCCAGCGCGGACAGCATCAGCGCGCGGTGCGATATGCTTTTGTCGCCCGGTACGCCCGTCGTGCCGGCCAGCGGCGGGGCGGCGGCAAAGGTGCGGGGCTGGGGGTGGTCGTCGCTATGGGACATGAACATCCGGAAGGCTGGAGAGAACAGAAAAAGAGCGGACGGCTTTTGACAGCGCGGTCTCGCTATGGCAAGGCGCGCGACGCTTCGCGGGCAACGACTGTTGGCCTGCGTTATTTCTGTTTGAACAAGAAGGACAAGGCCGGACATGGTGAAGGCTGAATGGGGCACGAAGCGAACTTGCCCGAAATGCGCCACGCGTTTCTACGATCTGGGCAAGGACAGCCCGGTCGTTTGCATCAATTGCGGCAATCCCTGGGATCCCGAACCGGTGCTGAAATCGAAGCAGCCGCTCCCCTATGAGGAGGCCGCCCCCAAGAAGGTGGTGGAAACCGCCGATGGCGAACTGGAGACCGCGGACGACGATCTGGACATTGATATCGACGTCGATGACGACGATGTTTCGCCCGATAATGATGTCGACCTGGGCGGCGACGACGACCTTGGCGTCGATGCCGCCGGCGACGATAGCGACGACGATAACTGAGTGAATTTTATACTTGCCAAGGAGTGCGCTGCCGCCTAATGGCAGCGCCTCCAAAGCGGCGCCGGACCCGACGGCGCCTCGGAATTGGGGCCTTAGCTCAGCTGGGAGAGCGCCTGCATGGCATGCAGGAGGTCAGCGGTTCGATCCCGCTAGGCTCCACCATTTCCGCCATTTCGATGGATCTTGCCGGCCCTTGCCTCAGGCGGTCGGGCGCTTTTCGAAACCGACAAATCCTTCCGTTTCGACCGGTTGGGCGATCACGCGCAAAACCCGCGCCGCCGGCGGCCCTTCATGGGCCTGCGCGATGAACTGCTCTATCGCCTCGGCCGCGCCTTCGACCCACATCTCGACGCTTGCGTCGCGGCGATTGCGGACCCAGCCCGACAGGCTGAGGTCGCGGGCCAGCGCCACGGCCCAGTTGCGATAAAAGACGCCCTGCACGCGGCCCTGAATGATCAGGTGGCGTGCAGTCACCGGCATCAGTGGACCCGCTTGATCCAGGTGTGCCCGCCTTCGCGCGTTTCGGTGATGAAGTTGGGCAGTTCGCCGATCAGGTCGGACAGCCGCTTGAAACCGTAATTGCGCACGTCGAAGCTCGACCGGTTGCCCGCGAGCTGGCCCACGGTGCCCAGTCGCACGAAACCCCGCTCATCGCGCTTGGCCGACCCGTAAGCGTCGATCAGCAGCTTGATCAGTTCGGGGTCGTCCGCCGGCTTGGATCGCAGGATCGACGGGGGCAGGGGCAGCGATTCGATGCTGTCGACCGGCCCGGCTTTCACCGCTCGCCTTATGGGCGGCGGTGCCTCCGCCACCGGCGCCTTGCTGTCCACCGGGCTTTCGGCGGCGGCCAGAACCTCGACGTCGATGAAGCGCGTGCAGGCCCGGCGAAAGCCTTCGGGCGTGCGCGCGGTGCCAAAGCCATAGACCGGCATCCCCTGCTGCCGGATGCGCGATGCCAGCGGGGTAAAATCGCTGTCGCTCGACATCAGCCCGAACCCGGTCACCCGGCCGCCGAACAACAGGTCCATCGCGTCGATGGTCATCTTCATGTCGGTGGCGTTCTTGCCCTTGGTCAGGTCGAACTGCTGTTGCGGCTCGATCGACTGGGCCACCGACAGGATCGCCCAGTTCTTGAGCGAGGGCTTGCTCCAATTGCCATAGGCGCGGCGAATGTTGACGGTTCCCAGTTCGGCCAGCACCGTCATCACCGGGTCGAAATGCGCGGCCGACGCATTGTCGGCATCAATCAGCAGGGCGACGTTGCCGCTGGCCGGGTCGGGTGACGTCATGGCATGGTCCTTCAGGCGGGGGAAAATGTGCCGCTTTGTTCGTCCAATATGTGCAACTGCCCGTCGGAAATCGCGAAAAACGCGCCCACCAGCTTGAGTTCGCCCTTGCGCTCCTTGGACCGGACGCATGCAAAGCTGCGCAGGTTGGCAAGGCTGACCTTGACGCCTTCCTGTTCCATCGCCCGATGCGCGTCGCGGCCCAGATCGTCGCCAAATTGCGCGACCACCGTTTCGCGCGCGTCGTCCAGCAGGTCGATCCAGTTGGCGATGAACCCGCCTTCGCCCGGCGGCGCATCCTTGAGTTCCTGGCTCAGCGCCGCTTTGCAGCCGCCGCATTTGCCATGGCCCATGACGACGATCTCGCCGACCTTGAGCACCTGAACCGCAAATTCCAGCGCGGCCGACACGCCATGATGGCCCGGTGCGGTTTCGAACGGCGGCACCAGCGCGGCGACGTTGCGCACGACGAATATCTCGCCGGGGCCAGTGTCGAATATCTGCGCCGGATCGACCCGGCTGTCGGAACAGGCGATGACCATCACGCGCGGGCTTTGGCCCTCGCTCAATTCGTCCCACCGTTCGCGCTGCTGCGTCCAGCCCGTTTCGCGGAAGCGGCGATATCCCGCCAGCATGTGAGCAAAGTCGGTCATGGGTCTCCAATCTCTATGGCTATGCAGCCTGTGCCCAACAAGATGGGGGCTGGCAAGTGGGCGTGCGCGTCGCTATCTGGGGCGCATGAACGAGATTTCTCCGATCACGCCCGAGATGGCGCCGCCAAGGGCCGAGCGCGCCCGCAAGCCAGACTGGATCCGCGTCAAGGCGCCGACCAGCCCCGCCTATCAGGAAACCCGCAAGCTGATGCGGGAAAAAGGCCTGGCGACGGTGTGCGAGGAAGCCGCGTGCCCGAACATCGGCGAATGCTGGAGCAAGAAGCACGCGACCGTCATGATCCTGGGCGACGTTTGCACCCGCGCCTGCGCCTTTTGCAACGTCAAGACCGGCATGCCGCGCAAGGTCGATGTCAACGAACCGCAGAATCTGGCCGATGCGGCCGCTGAAATGGGGCTTGAACATATCGTCATCACCTCGGTCGACCGCGACGACCTGCCCGATGGCGGCGCGTCGCAGTTCGTCAAGGTTATCCAGGCGCTGCGTCGCACCACCCCCGGCACGACCATCGAAATCCTGACGCCCGACTTTCGCAACAAGCACGAACGGGCGGTGGAAGCGATCGTCGCCGCGCGGCCCGACGTCTATAATCATAATCTCGAAACCGTGCCCCGGCTCTATCCCACCATTCGTCCCGGCGCGCGCTATTATGCGTCGCTGCGGCTGCTCGAAACGGTCAAGAAGCTCGATCCGTCGATCTTCACCAAGTCGGGCATCATGCTGGGCCTGGGCGAAGAGCGGCTGGAAGTGCATCAGGTGATGGACGACATGCGCTCGGCCGATATCGATTTCCTGACGATGGGCCAGTATCTTCAGCCGACCCCCAAACATGCCAAGGTCATCGAATTCGTGCCGCCCGCGGGCTTCAACGCCTATGCGGCGATCGCACGAGCCAAGGGCTTCCTTCAGGTCGCGTCCAGCCCGCTCACCCGGTCGAGCTATCATGCCGGCAAGGATTTCGCCGAAATGCGCGCCGCGCGCGAGGCAAAGCTGGCGAAGGCGCGCGGCTGATCCATGCCCCGGCACAATGAAACCCGGCACCTGCCCTACAGCCCGCAACAGATGTTCGACCTCGTGTCGAACGTCGCCGCCTACCCGCAATTCCTGCCGTGGGTCACCGCGATCCGGGTGCGGTCGGACAGCGAGAGCGAAATGGTCGCCGACATGATCGTCGGTTTCAAGGGCCTGCGCGAAAGCTTCACCTCGCGCGTGCACAAGCATCAACCCGACAGCGTGCGCGTCGATTATCTCGACGGACCGCTCCAGCATCTGCACAATCTATGGGAATTCCGGTCAGACGGGCAGGGCGGCACCTTCGTCGATTTCGAAGTTGAATTCACCTTCAAGAACCGCCTGTTCGAAATGATGGCGGGGCAGATGTTCGACAAGGCGCTGCGCAAGATGATCGGCGCGTTCGAAGGGCGCGCGGCGGCGCTTTATGGGGCCGGCGCGTCGGGCAACAGCAATTCGAGCGCGCAGAGCGCCGCCTGAAGGCGAACGCCGCCGCGTCCGTTATTTTCGAAATGTCGCATGTCGGCGACGACCTGGTCCGCGCCCGCGCCGCGTTCTGCCCGCGCGAACACGACGGTGCCCACCGGCTTCTGCTCCGATCCGCCGCCCGGCCCGGCGACTCCGGTGATCGCCACGGCGACCTGGGCATGGCTTTTGGCCAGCGCGCCCTGCGCCATGGCCCAGGCCGTGGCGATCGACACGGCCCCGAATGTTTCCAGAACATCCTGCGATACTTTTAGAAGTTCACACTTCATATCATTGGAATAGGTGATGAATCCGGCTTCGAAGACCTCGGATGAACCGACGATTTCGGTCAGCGCCGCGCATACGAGGCCGCCCGTGCAGCTTTCGGCGACCGCGATCGTCCGCCCGGCGCGGCGATTGGCGTCGATCACGCGCTGCGCGAGGTCGACCAGTGGGGCAGGCAATATGATGTCAGACATCGGGCGACGATAGCGCGGGGAGGGAGAGGGTGGCAATGGCCTGCGCCGCGATCCCTTCGCCCCGTCCGGTAAAGCCCAGCCGTTCGGTGGTCGTCGCCTTCACGCTCACCCGGTCCAGCGGCACGTCCATGATTGCCGCGATCCGCGCGCGCATCGCGTCGCGATGCGGCCCTATCCTGGGCGCTTCGCAGATGATGGTCAGGTCGACATGCTCGATCGTCCCGTCCCGCGCCGCCACGAGGGCGCGGGCATGCTCCAGAAAAAGCGACGATGCGGCGCCCCGCCATTGCGGATCGGATGGGGGAAAATGACTGCCGATGTCCCCCGCCGCCAGCGCGCCCAGGATCGCGTCGACCAGGGCATGGATCGCGACGTCTGCATCGCTATGGCCCGACAGGCCGCGATCATGGGGAATGCGGACACCCCCCAGCCACAATTGCTCGCCCGGTTCCAGCCGATGCACGTCATAGCCCATGCCGGTGCGCGTGGTCCGCGCGCCCCGCAGCCGCGCCTCGGCCGCGTCGAAATCGGCGGGATAGGTCAATTTCCCCAGCATTTCATCGCCTTCCACCAACATGACGTCATGACCCCGCACCGTCATCATCTGCGCATCGTCGGTCGCCTCGACCGCCGAGTCCCAGCCACGGTGCACCGCCAGGATTGCGTCGAAACCGAACGCCTGCGGCGTCTGCACCCGCGCCAGCGCGCCCCGATCCGTCACCGCCCCCGCCAGGTCGCCGGCTCGCGCCACCAGCGTATCGGCCACCGGCAGCACCGGAATGGCCCCGCCCGCGCCATCCAGCGCCGCCAGCAACCGGTCGATAACCCGCTGCGGCAGGAAAGGTCGTGCGCAATCGTGGATCAGCACCCGCGCGGCGCCGCCATCGGCCGCGATCGCCTCCAGCCCGGCGAGTACCGATTCGCGCCGCGTCTCGCCACCCGTCACGAAGCTCTCGATCGTCCGTCCCGCCAGCGCCGCGCGCGCCTGCGCCTCCTGGCCGTCGCCGACCACCAGGTAAACGGCGTCGATCCCGCCGTGCCCCGCCAGCGCATCGACGGCATGGGCGATCACGGGCTTGCCGCCGATCCGCCGGAACTGCTTGGGCACATCGCCGCCGGCCCTGTTCCCCTGTCCTGCGGCGACCAGCAAAGCCGCGGTCCTGTCGGAATATGCCTTCATCGCCCCGCGCATAGCCCCACAGAGGCCGGATCGCCAGAGCCAACCGACGCGCTTGCTTGCCGAAGGCGCCATTTCCCGCTATGGGCTGCCCAAATTTTAGGCACCTACCCCATGCGCAAATTATCCCCCATTTCCATCGGCCCCGCCACCATCGACATGCCCGTCATCCTGGCGCCGATGACGGGCGTCACCGACATGCCGTTCCGCACGCTGGTGCGTCGCTACGGCTCTGGCCTCAACGTCACGGAGATGATCGCGACCGCCGCGATGATCCGCGAAACGCGCCAGTCGCTGCAAAAGGCCGCCTGGCACCCGGTCGAAGAACCGGTGTCGATGCAGCTTGCCGGCTGTTCGCCCACCGAAATGGCCGAAGCGGCCAGGCTCAATGCCGATCGCGGCGCGGCGATCATCGACATCAACATGGGCTGCCCGGTCAAGAAGGTCGTCAATGGCGACGCCGGCAGCGCGCTGATGCGCGACCTGCCGCTCGCCGCCGCGCTGATCAAGGCGACGGTCGAGGCCGTCGACGTGCCGGTCACGGTCAAGATGCGGATGGGATGGGACCATGCCAGCCTCAACGCGCCCGAACTCGCCCATATCGCCGAGGATCTGGGGGCGAAGATGATCACGGTCCACGGCCGCACCCGCTGCCAGATGTACAAGGGGTCGGCCGACTGGGCGTTCGTACGCCAGGTCAAGGATGCGGTGCGCCTGCCGGTGATCGTCAACGGCGACATCTGTTCGCTGGAGGACGCCGACGCGGCGCTGGACCAGAGCGGCGCCGACGGGGTGATGATCGGTCGGGGCGCCTATGGCCGGCCCTGGCTGATCGGTCAGGTGATGGCGTGGCTCAGCCGTGGCGAGCGCCTGCCAGACCCGTCGATCGAAGAACAATATAGCGTGATTATAGATCATTATCGCGCAATGCTTGATCATTATGACAACTATACCGGCGTCAATATGGCGCGCAAGCATATCGGCTGGTACACCAAGGGCCTGCCAGGGTCGGCGGAATTCCGCCATGCCGTCAACCAGGAGCCTGATGCGAACCGCGTTCTCGACATGCTCGCCGCCTTCTACGGCCCGCTGATCGAAGGCGACGCTATCCCGGTCGACGCGCGCGAGGCGGCATGATCGGTTCGCCGGTGCCCGCGCCCAGCCAGCGCAGCATCCATGGCGGGCCGTCGCTGTCGGAACTGATGACCGCGCTTCCGGTGGCGACGCTGGTGATCCGTCCCGACAACAGTATCGCCGACGCCAATGTCCGTGCCGAAACCCTGCTCAACATGGCGCGCTCGGCGATCGTGGGCAGCGACATTTCGCGCACCGTGCGTATCGCCGAAGCGGGCACGCGCTTCGACATCTGGCACACCAACAAGCCGATCGCCGCCTATGATATCAAGGTGCATGCCGGGCGTACCGCGGCGATGGAAGTGGACCTGATGATCGCGCCGGTCATCGATCATGAAGGCTGGCGCATCATTTCCATCCATGCGCAGAGCCAGGCGCGCAAGATCGGCCATCGCGGCACCGCCGGCGGGGCGCGCTCGGCCATGGGCGCGGCGGCGATCCTGGCGCATGAGATCAAGAATCCGCTGTCGGGCATCAGGGGGGCGGCGCAATTGCTCGAATCGGACAGCGCCGGCGACGGCGCGCTGACCCAGCTCATCTGCAATGAAGTCGACCGCATCGCCGCGCTGATCGACCGGATGCAGGACTTCACCACCGAATCCAATCTGGAATGCCGCCCCGGCAACATCTATCCACTGATCGATCGCGCGGCCAATATCGCCGCCGCCGGCTTTGCCAGCAACATACGGATCATGAAGCGCTACGATCCGTCGCTACCCCCGGCGATGATCAACGGCGATGCGCTGGTGCAGGTGATGCTCAACCTGCTCAAGAATGCGGCCGAAGCGCTCGCGCATGTCGACAAGCCGCGCATCCGCGTCGAAACCGCGTTCCGCCATGGCGTTTCGGTGGTCGTCGGCGGCGGCAAGGGCAGCGCCGTGCTGCCGATCGAGATATTGGTGATCGACAATGGTCCTGGCGTTCCTGAACATATTCTCGACCATCTGTTCAACCCCTTCATCACCGGCAAGCGGGACGGGCAGGGGCTGGGGCTGGCGCTGGTGGACAAGCTGGTGCGCGACATGAACGGCTTCGTCCAATATTCGCGGGACACCGAAACGGGCGAATCCACCTTTCGCGTGCTCTTGCCGATGGCGGTCGGCTGATGGCGACCGTCACCGGATCGGTGCTGGTCGTCGATGACGATCCGGCCATCTGCATCGTCGTCGGCGAAGCGCTCCGGCGGCAGGGGCACAAGGTCAAGACCGCCGCCTCGATCCGCGAACGCAGCGCGCTGCTCAAAAGCTTCAGCCCCGATGTGCTGATAACCGATGTCATCCTGCCCGATGGCGACGGACTGGACGACATCGCCGACATCATCGCCAACGAGCCGGAGATGAACGTCATCGTCCTGTCGGCGCAGAACACCCTCAACACCGCGATCCGCGCGACCGAAAAGGGTGCGTTCGAATATCTGCCAAAGCCGTTCGACCTGAACGAGCTGACCCGCGCGGTCGCCGATGCGCTGGCCACCCGCCGCCCGGAGGAAGCGACGAGCGCGACCGATGAGCTGCCCCATGACGGCTTGCCCCTCGTCGGCCGGTCGCCGGCGATGCAGGAAGTCTATCGCACCATCGCGCGCGTCCTGTCCAACGACCTCAGCATCCTGGTGCTGGGCGAATCGGGCACGGGCAAGGAACTGGTGGCCGAAGCGATCCACAGCCTGGGCCAGCGTCGCACCAGGCCGTTCGTGGCGATCAACATGGCCGCCATTCCGCGCGAACTGATCGAAGCGGAGCTGTTCGGCTATGAAAAGGGCGCCTTCACCGGCGCGCATGCCCGCACCGCCGGCAAGTTCGAACAGGCGCAGGGCGGAACGCTGTTCCTGGACGAGATCGGCGATATGCCGATGGAGGCGCAGACCCGGCTGCTGCGCGTGCTTCAGTCGGGCGAAGTGACGACCGTCGGCGGGTCGAAGCCGGTTCGGGTCAATGTCCGCATCATCGCCGCCACCAACAGGCAATTGCCCGATCTGATCGAGGATGGCCGGTTCCGGCAGGACCTCTATTATCGCCTCAACGTCGTGCCCATCGACCTGCCGCCGCTGCGCGAGCGGCGCGAGGACGTGATCCTGCTCGCGCGCCATTTCCTCGAACGCGCCGCGCAGGAAGGGCTGCCGCGCAAGACGCTGTCGGACGACGCGGCGCAACTGCTGATGGCCTATCACTGGCCGGGCAATGTTCGCGAACTGCAAAATCTGATGCAGCGGCTTGCGGTGCTCAGTCGGGAAAATGTCATCGCTGCGGACATATTGCGCCAGGCGTTGCCGCTGGGCGCCGCCCCGGCGGGATCGGGCGCAACCGCCGATCAGCTTGCGGGCGCGGTGCGCGAATGGGCCAGGCGTCAATTGGGGGTGGGCGGCGGCCAGCTCCAGCGAACCCTTCATGACGATCTGCTCGGCATGGTGGAACCGGTCCTGATCCAGGAAACGCTTGCGAGCGTCGATGGCAATCAGATCCGCGCCGCCGGCCTGCTCGGCATCAACCGCAATACGCTGCGTCGCAAGCTGACCGACTATGGGCTTGATCCGGTGCAGTTGCGCCTGCCCGACTGACAACGGGACGAACCGACGGCCCTGTTCGACCAACGCAATCAGATCGGGCAACAACTGTGTTTGATCGGGCACTGCATTGTTGTAACAAAGCCACTATGAACGGCGTGAAGACTGGCCCGGACAGGGAAGGCCCGCACAAGGGACGCAGATGGCGCACCCATGTGTCCGCCGCCTTTCGTTCCGGCCGGTTCGCCTCGCTGATCGAAGCGTTGACGCTGCTGGCGATGGTCGCGGTGGGCGGGCTGACCTACTGGCTGCTGTCGGGGCAGGGGCAATCCTATACTTTGCTGACGCCGCCGATCGTCGCCCTGCTGCTGGTCGCCAACCTCGTGCCCGCGATCGCGCTGCTGGTGCTGCTCGGCCGCCGCGTCGCCAAGCGTCGGGCGGCGCAATCGGCGATCGGCAGCGATGGCCAGTTGCACGTCCGGCTGGTCGCGATCTTCTCGATCGTCGCCAGCGTGCCGATGCTGCTGGTGGTGATTTTCGCGTCGCTGCTGTTCCAATATGGCGTGCAATTCTGGTTTTCGGACAGCGCCCGCGGCATGCTCCAGAACGCCAGCGATCTCGCCCGCGGCTATTATCAGCAAAATCTGCGTGAGGTCGGCGACGAAACGGTCACGATGGCCAGCGACCTGCGCGACTATCTCGATCAGTCGAAGGTCTCCAGCCCCAGCTTCGCCGAAGGCTATATCTATCAGGTCGTGACGCGAAAGCTCAACCGCTCGGCGATCATAGAGGTAGGCAAGGACGGCGTCGCGCGGACCGCCGCTACCGTCGATCCTGAAAGCCGCCCGGCGGCGGAAATGCTCTCGCCAGAGGTCGTCAGGCGGCTGGAGGCGGGCGAAAACGTCGTGGTGGTGGCCAAGCCCAACCAGATCGAGGCAGTGACGCTGCTTTATCCCGACGCCAAAATCTATCTCTATGCGACCCGCGATTCAGGCTCGTCGGCGTTCAGCAATGTCGAACGGGCGCAAACGGTGCTGGCCGATTATGACGCGTTCGCCGCGCAGTCGCGGCTGCTCCAGCTCCGCTTCAATGTCGCTTTGTTCGTGGGGTCGCTGCTGCTGGTCGGCATTGCCGTCTATATCGCGCTTGCCGTCGCCGACTGGATGGTCAGGCCGGTCAACGAACTGGTGGACGCCGCGCGCCGGATTACCGCCGGCGACCTGTCGGCGCGCGTGACATCGCCGCAAAGCCGTGACGAAATCGGCACGCTAGCGGCCGCCTTCAACCGCATGACCCAGCGTCTGGAGGCGCAGACGGGTGCGCTGGTGGCGGCCAATGGCCAGCTCGACAGCCGCCGTGCGCTCATCGAAGCGATCCTGTCGGGCGTCAGCGCGGGCGTGCTGGCGGTCGACCAGGCGGGGGTCATCCAGTTGCTCAACAGCTCGGCCGCGGCGATCCTGGTGGAGGAAGGGGATGATCCGGTCGGCCGGCCGCTCGCCGCCATGTCGCCTGAACTGGCCGAACTGATCGACGGTCAGGAAAGCGCCGGCATCGTTCAGGTCCGCGCCCATGGCGACCTGCGCACGCTGGCGGTCAAACTGTCGAGGGATGCGTCGGGCCATATCCTGACGTTCGACGATATTACCCAGCAATTGTCCGACCAGCGCCGTGCCGCCTGGTCCGACGTCGCGCGCCGCATCGCGCATGAAATCAAGAACCCGTTGACGCCGATCCAGCTCGCCGCCGAACGGCTTCAGCGCCGCTATGGCGAGGAGGTCACCAACGACAAGGCGACCTTTGCCCGGCTGACCGGCACCATCGTCCGCCAGGTTGGCGACCTGCGCCGCATCGTCGATGAATTTTCCTCGTTCGCGCGCATGCCCAAGCCCGTGTTCCGGCGCGAGGCGATCACCGATATCGCCCGGCATTCGCTGTTTCTCCACGAAGTCGCTCACCCCGACATTTGCTTCGAATTCCAGTCGGACATCGACGCCATCGAAATGGTGTGCGACCGGCGTCAACTGGGTCAGGCGCTGACGAACATCGTGAAGAATGCGGTGGAAGCGATTGAACCTAAAACGGATGTTCAGGATGATGGCGTCCGTGGCCATATCCGCATGGTCGTGCGCCGGGATGGCACGGCGCTTTCGATAAGCGTGATCGACGATGGCGTCGGATTGCCGCCGGAACGCGAACGCATCCTTGAACCCTATATGACCACCCGCGCCAAGGGGACGGGTCTGGGCCTCGCCATCGTCAAGAAGATTGTCGAGGAACATATGGGCGAAATCCGCTTTGCCGATGTCGATGGCGGCGGGGCGGCGGTGACGCTCCGGTTCGACACGGCGGCGCTCGACAAATTGGAGGAAGGGCGCGTGTTCGCCATGACTCAGGCAAATATGACGGGAAAAGTGACGGCCAATGGCGCTTGATATTCTGATAGTCGATGACGAGGAGGACATTCGCGATCTGGTCGCGGGCGTGCTCGAGGACGAAGGGTTCGATACCCGCACCGCCGCCGGCAGCGACGCCGCGCTCGAAGCGTTGGCGGCACGCCGCCCGTCGCTGGTGCTGCTCGATGTGTGGCTTCAGGGATCGCGGATGGACGGGCTGGAACTGCTCGACGAAATCAAGCGGCGCGATCCCAGCATCCCGGTGCTGATGATATCGGGGCACGGCAATATCGACACCGCGGTTGCCGCCATTCGCAAGGGCGCCGTCGATTTCATCGAAAAGCCGTTCGAGGCCGACCGCCTGCTCCATCTCGTCGCCCGTGCGACCGAAACGGAGCGGCTGCGACGGGAAAATCAGGATCTGCGCGCCCGCATCGGCCATGATGACGAACTGACCGGCACGTCCGCCGCGATCAATTCGGTCCGCGCAACCATCAAGAAGGTCGCCGGCACCGGCAGCCGCGTGCTCATCTCCGGCCCTGCCGGCGTCGGCAAGGAAGTCGCCGCGCGGATGCTGCACAGCTGGAGCGGCCGCGCCGACGCGCCCTTCATCGTCGTCGCGGCCGCGCGCATGGACCCCGACCGGGTCGAGGAAGAGCTGTTCGGGATCGAGGACCCGAGCGGCCTCGTCCGCCCCGGCTTCCTCGAACAATCGCATGGCGGCACGCTCTATCTCGATGAGATCGGCGACATGCCGCTCACCACCCAGGGCAAGATCCTGCGCGTCCTCACCGACCAGAGCTTCACTCGTGTCAGCGGCCAGCGCCAGGTCAAGGTCGATGTCCGCGTCATTTCCTCCACCGCGCTCGACCTGGCGACGGAGATCGAGGAACGCCGCTTCCGCGAGGACCTGTTCTACCGCCTCAACGTCGTGCCGCTGGTCATCCCGCCGCTGTCGGATCGCCGCGACGACATTCCCGCGCTGGTGGATCATTTCCTCGCCCGCTTCGCCGCCGAACGCCGCGTGCCGCCGCCCGACATGGCCAGTGACGCCATGGCCGCGCTTCAGGCGAATGAATGGCCCGGCAATGTGCGCCAGCTGCGCAACATCATCGAACGCACGATGATCCTGGCGCCGGGCGACCGCATCGGCCGTATCGAACTCGACATGCTGCCTGCGGAAATCACCAGCGGCGGCGGCGGGGAAGGGGTCGGCCATTCCGCGATCATGGGCGCCCCTCTGCGCGAGGCGCGCGAAAGCTTCGAGCGCGAATATCTGCGCATCCAGATCCGCCGATTTTCAGGCAACATTTCGCGCACCGCGACGTTCATCGGCATGGAACGCTCCGCGCTCCATCGCAAGCTCAAGCTGCTGGGAATCACCGAAGGCAAGGACGGCTGACCCCAAACGCGCCCAGGGATGCACGCAGGGCATTTACGACTGTTCGCAATTGCGGTAGAAATCGGCGCGAGGCTCTCGATCAGCGAGGGCAAGGCAAGACATTCCGCCCAGGGATGCGCGAGCGGGCAACGTCCCGCCAATAACGGAAGGCTGGTCAACATGGCCGATAAGCTCAATAATCTTCAGGATATTTTCCTGAACAACCTGCGCAAGACGAAAACGCCGGTCACGATGTTTCTGGTCAAGGGCGTCAAGCTCCAGGGAATCATCACCTGGTTCGATAATTTTTCGGTTCTGCTGCGCCGCGATGGTCAGTCGCAACTCGTCTACAAGCACGCAATCTCGACGGTGATGCCGGCCCAGCCGATGGACCTCACCGACCTGCGCAAGATCGGCGAAAATGGCGACAGGAAAGCCAAGCTGCTCCAGGAAATCTTCCTGACCGCGGTGCGCAAATCGCACAGCCCCGTCACCATGTTCCTCGTCAATGGCGTCATGCTCCAGGGCGAAATCGCCGCCTTCGACCTGTTCTGCATGTTGCTGGAACGCGACGGCATGGTGCAGTTGGTCTACAAGCACGCCATTTCCACGGTCCAGCCGCTCCATGCGGTCGACCTGACCGGCGAGAACGACCAGGACGACTGATCGGGCCGTCGCTAACCCCAATCCCGTTCGGGCTGAGCGCAGTCGAAGGGCGCTTCGCCTTCGCTCAGGGCGAACGGGGGCGGGAATTGCCGGAACGGTGGACCTAAGTCGCGCCACATGCTTTAACCCGGCATGGCCATATTCAACCGAGATTCCGATGACGAAGTCGCGCGCGGCGCGCGGGCGGTCGTCGTCCACGCCGAAACCCATGGCGCCGACCGCCGCGACAGCGACGCGCGGCTGGAAGAGGCGCGCGGCCTCGCCCTTGCGATCGGCATAGACGTGCGCGCGGGCCACAGCTTCCGCGTCCGCGACCGCAAGCCCGCCACCCTGTTCGGCAGCGGTCAGGTCGACCAGATCGCCATGCTCGTCCGCCAGGAGGAAGCCGAACTGGTCATCGTCGACAATGCGCTGTCGCCGGTCCAGCAAAGCAATCTGGAAAAGGCGTGCGAGGCCAAGGTCATCGACCGCACCGGCCTCATCCTCGAAATCTTCGGTGAACGCGCCGCCACCAACGAAGGCCGGCTCCAGGTCGAACTCGCCCATCTCGATTATCAGGCAGGGCGGCTGGTGCGCAGCTGGACCCACCTTGAGCGCCAGCGCGGCGGTTTCGGCTTCCTGGGCGGTCCCGGCGAAACCCAGATCGAGGCGGATCGCCGCATGATCCGCGATCGCATGGCCAAGATCCGCAAGGAACTGGAACAGGTTACCCGTACACGCGGCCTCCACCGCGCTCGGCGGCAAAAGGCCCCCTGGCCGGTGATCGCGCTGGTCGGCTATACCAATGCCGGAAAATCCACGCTTTTCAATCGGATGACCGGTGCTGACGTCATGGCGGAAGACCTGCTCTTCGCCACGCTCGATCCCACCATGCGCCAGATCGCGCTGCCCGGCCTCGACAAGGCGATCCTGTCCGACACGGTCGGCTTCGTCTCCGACCTGCCGACCCAGCTCATCGCCGCCTTCCGCGCGACGCTGGAAGAAGTCCTGTCCGCCGACCTCATCGTCCACGTCCGCGACATCGCCCATCCCGACAGCGAAGCCCAGCGCGACGATGTGCTCGACGTGCTCGGCGCGCTTGGCGTGGCGGGAGAGGGCGCCTTGTCGAAGGATGGAGAGGCGAACGAGCCGGTGCCGATGATCGAGGCGTGGAACAAGCTCGACCTGCTCGATGGCGAAGCCGCCGCGCTGGCGCAGGAAAGCGCCGCCCGTCGCGACGATGTCGTCATCCTCTCGGCACTGACCGGGGAGGGGGTGGACGCCCTGCAACGCGCCATCAGCACCCGCCTGACCGCCGGCGCGCGCGTGCATCGCCTGCGCCTGGGCGCGAACGATGGGGCAGGGCTGGCCTGGCTCCACGAACATGGCGAAGTGCTGGACGCCCATGTCGAGGATGACGCCATGCTGGTGGAAGCCCGCCTGTCCGACGCCGCCGCCGCAAAATTCCTGAAGCGCGAACGCGCCTGACAAACCTTCTCCCCCTAGGGGGAGAAGGATATGAAGCCTTAGCAAGCGAAGCGCGCTTAGGCGAAGTTGGATGAGGGGGAAGGGGCGTCAGAGAAGCGCGCTCCCGCTGCCCGATCACCCAACCCCCGTCATCCCGGCAAAAGCCAGGATCCCGCTTCTTCCCGCGCTCAGCCCGAAAAAAGAGAGATCCCAGCGTTCGCTGGGATGACAAGTGAGATCATAAATCGTCGCAATATTTATTGAGGGTTATTCACACGCTGTGTGCCAAGTTAATCGATAAATCCATAGTGTTCGGAATATCCCGTGGCTTCAATCCTCCAGCCAGAAACACTGCCGCCTTCGGTGCCGATCAGAAAACCTTTCACCGTACCAAAGTGGCGTGGGTCAGGTCGCGGAGTTGGCGCTTTGCCTGCCACGTTCACGCCTGGTTCTGGAAGAATATATTGGTCCCATTCGGCATCGGGAGGCTTGGCTTCTTTTCGCCACACAAGTGCAATTTCGATCTTTTCCCTTCCACCATGCCCGCACAAAGATTGAAAAATAAAACCGTCGGAGTTCGTTTCGACTGAACCGACAAACTCTAACTCGCGCCCTAGAAAATTCTGAGGCGATTTGAGATAATCGCAACCTTCTAGAGTTTCTGATGGTTTTTGCTGTGAACAGCTCGTCCATGTGGGGATCGCGATAAGCAGCAGGATCGTGCGAGTAGCACTATTCCAGATCATACCTTATAACCCCCGCCACATAACCAAAGCATCCACAAACCCCAACCCCGGATGCGCAAAAGCCCCCGGCAGTGTCCCCACCACCTCAAACCCTTGTCGCCGCCATAGCCCCACCGCGCGGACATTGCTCGACACCACGAAGTTGAACTGCATCGCGCTGAACCCCAGCTCCCGCGCCAGCTCCAGCGACGCCGCGCACATCCGCCGCGCCACGCCGCGCCCGGTGGCATCGCTCGCCGTCACATAGCCCGCATTGGCGACATGCGCCCCGCCACCGCTCTGGTTCGCGCGGACGTAAAATACGCCCAGCACCTCACCATCCTCCTCCAGCACCCGCACCGTCCGGTCGGGCAAGAGCCAGTGGGCGAGGGCGGCTTCGCGCGTCATGTCGCGCGGTTCTGTCAGCGTTTCGCCGGCGCGGATCACGGGTTTCAGGATCGCCCAGATGGCGTCACGGTCGGCGTCAACAGGGGGACGGATCATGGTGCTGGCACCCATAATGCACCGTCATGCTGAACGTGTTTCAGCATCCATCGTGCCCCATGTGCCGCCGATCGAGACGAGAAATGGATCCTGAAACACGTTCAGGATGACGGCGGAGGAGGGGGTGCAGCTTCATTCGCCGCCCTTCACCCGCCCCCACAACACCTCTTTCTCCTCCAACGCCAACCCCGCAAACTCATCCCCGGCCAAATCCTCCATCCCGCGAAACCGCCGCTCGAACTTCGCGTTCGCACCCCGCAGCGCGACCTCAGGATCGACCTTCAAATGCCGCGCCAAGTTCACGCAGGCAAACAACAAATCCCCAACTTCATCCTCCCGCTCGGCAGGCGTCACGGCCGCCTGCACCTCGTCCAGTTCCTCGACGATCTTCGCCACGACCCCCACCGTATCGGGCCAGTCGAACCCGGTCCGCGCCGCGCGCTTCTGCAACTTCTCGGCGCGCAGCAATGCGGGCAGGGCGATTGCCACTCCGGCCAGCGCGCTGGGGTCCGGTTCCTTCTCGGCGCGCTCGGCCGCCTTGATCGCTTCCCATTGGGCATGGCCGTCCGCGCGCGGCGCGCTGCCGGCAAAGACATGCGGATGCCGCCGGATCATCTTGGCGGTGATGCCGTCGATCACGTCCTGCAAACCGAATGCGCCCAGTTGTTCGGCCATGCGCGCATGAAACGCCACCTGGAGCAGCAGATCGCCCAGCTCATCGCGCAGCGCCGCCATATCGCCCCGCTGACAGGCGTCGGCGACTTCATAGGCTTCCTCGATCGTGTAGGGCGCGATGCTGGCGAAATCCTGGGCGATGTCCCATGGACAGCCATTCAGCGGATCGCGCAGCCGCGCCATGACGGTGGCCAGCGGCATGATGTCGGCGGGACTGGCGCGCTCCGCCGTCGCCTGGTCTGCAAGATCGGGGGATGACGTCATGACGGTCCTTGGCACTATATCGGAAAATGGAAAATCGCCGCAAATCATATGCGGGGCGAGCCGCGAGCGCCACCCCCCCGCCTCGACCGAATAAGTCCGATAATATATATTATGTTAAATTTCAGGTGATAGGGGAAGGGCGTCTGTCCTACAGCATGGCGCTTGCGCTATGCTTGTCGTCACCGCTCTTTCCCATCGTCCGCCCCATCATGCCGCTTTCCCCAATAGGATCGTGGCCACGCAACAAAATGTCCGATCGAGCGCGAAAAGTGCGAAGTTAAGGCTCAATCTTCCAGGATCATGCTGTGCCGCCGCGTATCGCGCATCCGCACATAGACGATCAGCGATATGGCGATCATCACCGTCACATAGATATAGAACGCCTCTTCCATACCCGCCTGCTTGAACCACAGGGCGACGAACTCCGCCGTCCCGCCGAACATCGTGTTGGCCAGCGCATAGGGCAGCGCGACGCCCAGCGCCCGGATATGCGCGGGAAACAGTTCGGCCTTCACCACGGCATTGATCGACGTATAGCCGCTGACGATCACCAGCCCCGCCATCACCAGCAGCCCGGCGACCAGCGGATCGCGCGTCACCGCCAATGTGGAAAATATCGGATAGGTGCAGGTTACACCCAGAACGCCGAAGCCGACCATCAACGGCTTGCGCCCGACCCGGTCTGACAGGGCGCCGGCAACAGGTTGCAACAGCATGAACAGAAACAACGTTACCGCATTGATTTGTGACGCAACGTCACGGCTGAAACCCGATGTATTGACCAGATATTTCTGCATGTAGATCGAATAGGCGTAAAAGGCGATCGTGCCCCCGGCGGTCAGCAGCATCACCGTCAACGTCTCGCGCGGATGCCGGGTGACAAGTTCGATGAAGCCGGATTTTGGCGCGCCCGCCGCTTTGGCCACCGTAAAGCTCTGCGTTTCCGCCAGCCCCCGCCGCAACCAGAACACGATGACCGCCAGCGCCCCGCCGATCGCAAAGGGAATCCGCCATCCCCACGCATCCAGCGCCGCTTCGCTCAGCGTCGCCTGAAGCATCAACAGCACGCAGATCGCCAACAACTGCCCGGCGATCAGCGTGACATACTGGAAACTGGAGAAAAACCCGCGCCGGTTTTTCCCTGCCATTTCCGAAAGATAGGTAGCGCTCGCGCCATATTCCCCGCCGACCGACAGGCCCTGCATCAACCGCGCCAGCACCAGCAACAGCGGTGCCATGACGCCAATCCGCGCATAGCCCGGCGTCACTGCGATCAGCAGCGATCCCGCGCACATCAGCGACACCGACAGCGTCAGCCCGCTCTTGCGCCCATGCCGGTCCGAATAAACGCCCATCAGCCAGGCGCCGATCGGCCGCATCAGGAAACCGACGGCAAACACCCCGGCGGCGCCCAGCAACTGCGCGGTCCGGTCCTCGCTCGGGAAGAAATGCGGCGCGAAATAGAGCGTGAACGCCGAATAGGCGTACCAGTCATACCATTCCACCAGATTGCCGGTGGAACCGCCGATGATCGCCTTGAGGCGCGCGCGCTGATCGGGCGGTCCGGGGGTGCCGATCGTCATGGCGTCAGAACCATTTCCCCCTGCTCCACCCGCCAGCTTTTGAGGCGGGACAGGAAATTCATGCCAATGACATTGACCGGACCAAAGGCCGCCGACACCACCACCGGCAGGTCCCCTGCCCTGATCGGCCCCAGCGCGAGCGTGGGGACATTGGCGTGATAGGCTTCGACCTCGCCATTGGCCGTCCGCATGATCGCGGGCAGACGGCTTTTGTCGACGTTCAACCCGGCGGCCAGCGCGCTGTCTTCGGAAAGGGCGGTGACCGTCGCGCCGCTGTCGATCAGAAAGCGGGCCGCCTTTCCGTTGATCTCGCCATCGACCCAATAATGGCCATCGGCGGACACGGCGATCCGCAGCGACTGCCCCTCGACCTGTTGCCTGGGGGCGCCCACGACTTCGGACCGGATCCGGCTGGCGACCAGGCCAAGCTCCTGACGATAGCTGAATAATATGAGGACCAGGATGAAGATCGCAACCCACGCGGCGGTCATTCCCAGTGCGCCGCGCCACGAAACGCGGCGGGCGAGCAGGGCGGAACCGACAAGCACCAGCACAAGGACATAATAAAGTCCCTGCATCGCCTGATCCGTGCCGCCGTCCATCAGTTCGCCTTGCTCCCCTCGCCAAGCGTCACCGTCATGCCGTCATAGGCGGGTTCGACGCCCATCGGCAATGTCCGGCGCAATGTCGCATAATCCATGCTCTGGTCCATGTGCGTCAACAGCGCCCTTCCCGGACCAAGCGCGGCGATAGCTTCCAGGGTGAGGGCAAGATGGGGGTGGGTCGGATGCGGCCGGTCGCGCAGAGCATCGACAACCCACAGGTCGACACCTTCGTAAAGCGCCGCCATGTCCGGCGTCATCGCATGAAAATCCGTGGCATAGGCGATGCTGTGGCCATGCCAACTAAAACGAAAGCCGGTGGAATAGATCGCTCCATGCGGCTGGTCGACGCAGGCTATATCAATGTCGCCGATGCGCAGGGCGTCGGGCAGGATGTGCGGTTCGACCGTTGCATCATATCCATCCCGCCCATCGAACACATAGCCGAAGCGCCGCCGCAACAGCTCAAGCGTCGGTGCGCGCGCATAGCCCGGCACGGGATGCCGGCGGTGATGATAGAGCTGGCGCACGTCATCGATACCGTGGCTATGGTCCGCATGATCATGGGTCCACAGGATCGCGTCGATATCTATAACGTCGGCCGCCAGGAGCTGTGCGCGCAAATCGGGTGACGTATCCACCAGCAGCCGGGTGGTCGGGCTTTCGATCAGGATCGATACGCGCGTGCGCCGATTGCGCGGCTCCGACGGATCACACGCCCCCCAGTCATTGCCGATACGCGGCACGCCCGACGAAGTACCGCTGCCCAGAATGACCAGACGCAGCGTCATCTCGGCGCGATGGTCCCGACCTTGGCGAACAGCCGATGAAAATTGGCAGATGTCGCTGCGGCCAGCATGTCCGGATCCTCCCCGCGCAGGCTGGCGAGAAAACTCGCCGTGTTCGCGACGAAAGCCGGCTCGCATGGCCTGCCGCGATGGGGAACCGGCGCCAGAAAGGGAGAGTCGGTTTCGACGAGCAGCTTGTCGAGCGGCAATCTGGCGGCGGTTTCCTGCAAGTCCTTGGCGCTCTTGAAGGTGACGATCCCGGAAATGCTGATGTAGAACCCGATATCGAGCGCCGCATCGGCAAAAGCGCCGCTCGCCGTGAAGCAATGGATGACGCCGCAAAAGCCGCCCTTCTCCATTTCCTCCCGCAGAATATCGATCGTATCCTCTTCCGCATCGCGGGTGTGGACTATGAGCGGAAGACCGGTTTCGCGTGCCGCCGCGATATGCGACCGGAAACTCGTCCGTTGCCGGTTCCGGTCGCTGTGATCGTAATAATAGTCGAGCCCCGTTTCGCCGATCCCCACGACACGGGGGTGACGCGCACGCTCGACAAGCCGAGCGGTGTCGACGTCGGGATGTTCGTCAGCCTCATGGGGATGAATTCCCAGGGTCGCCCACACATCGCCATGGTTCACCGCTGTTGCCAGCACGGCATCCCATTCGCTTTCGCGGGTCGCGATATTGAGCATAAGGCCAACGCCGGCCGCCCTCGCCCGTTCGATCACATTCTGCTGATCTTCGACCAACCCTTTGTAATTCAGATGGCAATGGCTATCTATCAGCATGACGTCACGCTTCGCTGGCCGGCAGTTCAAGGCGCGGGAATAGCGGCTTTGGCAGATCGAGGGTGAAGCCCTCCCGGCGCAGCGCCGGATACCAGTTCGGCCCGATAGCCGCATAATCGCGCGCATCGGCATCGATCCCCATCTGATCGAGCAACGCGCCGGCTGACTGCGGGATAATCGGCAGGATCATGATCGCGAGATGACCGATGGCTTCGTAAAGCGTTGCCAGCACGGCTTCCATTCGCGCTGGATCCGTCTTGCGAAGTGCCCAAGGTGCCTGCGCGTCGATATAGGCATTGCAGGCGAAAACGCTGCGCATCCACGCCTCGATCGCAACCGATGGCGCCAACCCGGCCATCGCCGACTTGAACATGGCGGCGGCTTCCATCACGGTCGTTTGCAACTCCGCGTCGGCCGCCTGGACCGCTGGTTCGGGCAAGCGCCCTTCCAGATTCTTGGCGATGAAACTGAGCGTGCGCTGCGCGAGGTTGCCGAAGCTGTTGGCCAGATCGCTGTTCGATCGAGCCACGATCGCTTCGGCGCTGTAGCTGCCATCATTTCCGAATGTCACCTCGGACATAAGAAAATATCGCAGTTGATCGACGCCGAACCGTTCCGCCAGTTCCACCGGATCTTCGACATTGCCTACCGATTTCGACATCTTCTCGCCACGGTTGAGCAGGAAGCCATGCCCGAAGACGCGAGTGGGGAGCGGCAGATTCGCACTCATGAGGAAGGCTGGCCAGTAAACCGCATGAAAACGAACGATATCCTTGCCGATGACATGCGTGATATCGCCTCCCTCTGCCCAGTAGCGGGCCATCCGCTCGGCATCGTCGGGATATCCGCAGCCCGTCAGATAATTGGTGAGGGCGTCCACCCAAACATACATGACATGGCCGTCCGCGCCCGGCACCTTAACCCCCCAATCGAAGCTGGTTCGCGATATCGAGAGGTCGGATAGCCCGCCTTCCACAAAGCGCATCACTTCATTGCGGCGGCTTTCGGGCTGAATAAAGTCCGGCTGGGCCGCGTACAGCGCCAGCAGCCGATCCTGATAGGCGCTCAGACGGAAAAACCAGCTTTCCTCTACCGTCCATTCGACCGGCGTTCCTTGAGGCGACAGCTTGTCACCACCCTCCCCCTGGCTGATTTCCTTTTCATCGTAAAAGGCTTCGTCGCGAACGGAATACCAGCCTTCATAGCGGCCAAGATACAGATCGCCGCTGGCCTCCATCGCCTGCCAGATTGCCTGGCTGGCCCGGTGATGATCCGGCTCGCTGGTGCGAATAAAACGATCATAGCTGATATTCAGCTTCCCGTTCATATCCTTGAAGTAGAAGGACATTTCATCGGCGAGCGCACGCGGTTGGACGCCGCGGTCGCGGGCGGTCTGCACCATTTTCAGACCATGTTCATCGGTCCCGGTCTGGAAGAAGACGTCGCGTCCCATCATCCGCTGAAACCGCGCGATCGCGTCGGTCGCAATCACCTCATAGGCGTGGCCGATATGAGGGCGGCCATTGGGATAGCTGATAGCGGTGGTGATGGTGTAGGGTGTCGACATGGCTCGCTGTCTAGCCGCACTTGGTCCCCACGCAAAGCCGCTTTTCAGCCATTTACCGGCATCGGAGCAAGGGCGGCGACATGCCCTGCCAATTCGAACACCACAGATTGCGACTCCAGCGCAAGCACAATGGCGCCAGCGGCCAGTTGGCGTGCCTGTTCCCAATGATCCAGAGCCAAGCCCAGCGCCTGGCCGGTTCGGCCCCGCGCGGCAAGGGCGATGAAGGCAGGCGCCCGCTCCAAAAAGGCTTCGTAGCGTTGTCGCGCAGCTTTGGTACCCAACTGCCTGGCGAGAGCGAGCCGTTCGCGATTGTCCGGATCTCCTGTCGCGGCGATGGTGGTGAGCGAACGCTCCATATCGCCGATATTCAGACCGGCATATCCAAGCGCCGTGCCAGGGGACCCTGCTCCCACCGCCAATAGCGCTTCTAGTTCGACGTCCTCCAGTTCGGGTTGTGCGTTGCGAAGAATGCGGGTCATTTGTTGATCGTCCAGCCGATCGAACCGCAGCATATGGCATCGCGACCGGATAGTGGGCAGCAGGCGCGCCGGTGCATGTGCGACCAACAGGAAAGTCATACCGGGCGGTGGTTCCTCCAGCGTCTTGAGCAGCGCATTCGCGGCGCCTCTCTCCAGGTCATCCGCACTGTCGATAACGACCAGCCGCCGGGCCGAAAGCGAGGGGGCGGAATGGATCAGCCGGTGCAGGCCGCGCACCTGGTCCACGCTGATATTCCTCGCCACATCGCCGCTCTCCCTGACCTGGCATGTGAGTTCAGCGTAATCGGGGTGGCCGCCCGAAGCGATCAGGCGTGCTACGGGATGATCGGCGGGCACGCCCAATCCCATTCCGCCCGGCGGCGGACCTGCGGCTTCGGCAAGCAGGCGCAGCGCCATGGCGCGCGCAAAGCTCGCCTTGCCAATCCCGCGGGGTCCGGCAAGTATCCAGCCATGATGCAACCGTCCTGACCGGGCGGCGTCCAGCATCGCGGCGGCTTGTACGTCATGGCCGAGCAGCATGCTCATTGCAGCAGGTCGTTCAACTGGGCCAGCAGGCGATCGGTGACGTCAGTGATGCCGCCCGACGCGTCGATCATCCGCATCCGTTCGGGTTCCTGAGCGGCGAAACGCTGGAAAGATCCAGCGACACTGCGGTGAAAGTTGACCGCGCGGCCGCCGATGCGGTCGCTGTGGTTGCCGTCGCGTGCCGCCAGGCGCGCCTCGACCACAGCCTGCGGAGCGATGAGGACAAGCGTCCGGTCGGGCAATAATCCTTCGCTGCCGATCCGGTGAAGCGCCAATATATCGGCATCGGCAAGTCCGTCGGCTCCACCCTGATAGGCGCGGCTGCTGTCGAGAAACCGGTCGGAAAGCACCCATGCTCCGCGGGCGAGAGCTGGCCGGATGATCTTTTCGACATGATCGGCCCGAGCGGCGGCGAACAAAAGCGCTTCGGCCCTGGAAGACCAGCGATCCGCCGAACCGGTCAGCAGCAGAGTGCGGATCGCTTCCGCGCCCTCGCTGCCTCCCGGTTCGCGGGTCTCGACGACTTCAAGGCCGCGCGCGCGCAAAGCCATGGCCAGCGCCCGCAGCTGGGTTGACTTGCCCGCCCCTTCCCCGCCCTCCAGAGTGATGAAGCGTCCGGTCACCTCAGGCGAAAAAGGATTTGAGGCCGTTCCACAGCCGGCCGAATATGCCAGCTTCGGCCACGTCCTCGGCAGCGACCAGCGGCATGACCTGCGGCGCGGTATCAGGTGTGGACACGATCATCTGCGCGATCGTGTCGCCCTTTTTGACAGGCGCCTTGATCGGGCCGGTATAGACGACCTTGACCGTTATCCTGGACGACGCCGTTCGTGGAAGTGTCACCGCCAGATTGCGGGGCGCCACCAGGCCAACGCTGGAGGCACTGCCCTGCTGAACTTCGGCCGTTTCGACCAGGGCGCCCTTCTTGAAAAGGGGTTGGGCCTTCCACGCCTTGAATCCCCAATCCATGAATTTCACCGACTCGCTGATCCGGCCGTTAAAGCTGCCAAGGCCGGCAACGACCATGATCAGCCGACGGCCGTCCTGTTCGGCTGAACCGGTAAAGCCATATCCCGCTTCTTGCGTATGCCCGGTCTTCAATCCGTCCGCGCCGAAAATCTTGCCCAGGATCGGATTACGATTGCCCTGAGTGATATCCGCGCCGCCCATGGTGCGACCCCAGGTGAATGACTGGGTCGCGTAGAATTTCCGATAAAGATCGGGCGTCTCATTGACCGTCGCTTCAGCCAGCGCCGCCAGATCGCGCGCGGTGACATAGGTCACGCCTTCGTCGGGCCAGCCATTGCTGTTGCCGAAATGGCTGTTGTCCAGCTTCAGCCGTTTCGCCTCGTCATTCATCAACGCGACAAAGGCTTCCTCCGTGCCCGCAATGCCTTCGGCAAGAACGACGCAGGCGTCATTTCCCGACAGGGTGACGATGCCATGCAGCAGGTTTTCAACCGACACCTGCTCTCCGGCCGAAAGGAACATGGTCGATCCCGCCTGCGGGCCATGCCATTGCCGCCATGTTTCGGGCCGGACCGTGAACTTCGTGTCGAGCTTGAGTTGACCCTGCTGGATAAGGCGGAACGCGACATGAGAGGTCATCATCTTGGCCATCGAGGCCGGGGGAATCCGCCGGTCCGCATCTTTTGCGTACAGGATTGCGCCCGATGACATGTCCTTCATGAAAGCGATCGGCGCTTCGCTGGTGTAGGGCGGCGCGCCTGCAGACAAGGGTTGGCCCAGCAACCCCAGGGCAATGATTGCGGCGACGGATTTTTTCATGAATATGGGCTTTCAAATGGCGAGAAGAGTATGCGCAGCGCCTAATGGAGCGAATGTGATATCGGCGTTCCCCTTGGGATCGGGTCTGTGCTCAAATGTCACATGCGAAAGCTCCGCTAGAATAAAATAATTGCCGTCAGCCTCGGTCATTCCTGCTCTTTCTCCAGGGCGTGTGGCTCAAGACCATTAAGGCGCTTCAATAGCCATGATATTCGCGTCCGAAAAGCCCTTGGAAGCAGCGAGCGCCACGCCTCGTCGCGCACTCGGCTGATCGCGATAAGGGCCCAACCGTACGCGCCAGACGCCGCCAGCTTCGATCACGGCCGCATCCAGCATATGAGCCAGCCGCTCGGCGCGCTCCCGCGATGCAAAAGCAGCCACCTGAACCGCATAGCCATTGCCGTCAGGTATGGCACGCGAAGGTGGCCAGGGCCGGACAAGCAACTGTTCGTCTTGAGCCTGACGCGACGACGGCGCGGATCGCGCATCGCTGAGGCCCGACAATTTCTTTCGGAGCCGCTCCAGTTCACGTTCTGGAGATGCTGCTCGCGCCGGTGCCCGCCTATGGGCGCGCAGCAGGCCCCGCTCCTGCTCTGGCGGATATACCCGCCGAACCCTGACCGGTGCCGCCCCATGACCAATAATCCCAAGCTGTTCGGCAGCGCCGCGCGACAGGTCGATCAGCCGCGCGCTGGAAAATGGCCCACGGTCATTGATTCGAACCAATATCGTCCGGCCGGTGTCCAGCGCGGTGACCTCGACATAACTGGGCAAAGGCAGCGTGGGGTGCGCCGCCGAAATACCTCCAGGCACGAAGGATTCGCCATTTGCCGTACTGTCGCCTTCATGCTCTTCGCCATACCAGCTGGCATAACCGACCTCGTCATATGCCGGAGCGTCTTGCGGTATGTAGGTCTTCCTGCCGACCCGATAGGGCTGCCCGATCTTGACCGGGACGTCCGATACCGTCGACCCCGCCCGCACCGGCGCGATGCGGTGCCCGGCCTCGTCAGGGCCGCCGCCGCAAGCCGAAAGGCTCAGGATAATCGCAGCGCCCGCGGCCTTAGCGGGCCACGGCATCGGCCAACAATCCGACGGAAAGGGCATAGAAATTCGAGCAGTTATAGTCGAGAATCGCCCGGTAGTTACTTGTGAGCAGATAGGCCGTTCTGCCCGGCCCATCGGGTTCGAGCAAAGTTGCCATGACATCATTATCCAGCGTTCGTCCGCCCGACATCACTATTCCCATCCGCCGCCATTCGCCGATGCTGAGCCAGCGACTGTGGCGATTGAACACGCGAGGACAGCGGGCGGGATTGGTCAACGCGCGAATATGTGAGCGATCAAAGTCCGCCGGCACGGACACCGCCACCCCCCAGGGCTGGCCGCGGCGCCAGCCTGCATTGACGAAATAATTAGCGATCGACGCGAGTGCATCCGCCTCGCTGGTCCAGATGTCGGCCCTGCCGTCTCCATCTCCATCGCGCGCTAACCGCAAATATACCGACGGCAGGAACTGCGGATAGCCCGTCGCCCCCGCCCAGCTGCCCACCAGGCGGCTGCGCGGCACGCCATTGTCCAGCATCTTCAATGTGGCTAGAAATTCAGGCTCGAACAGGGCCCGCCGCCGCCCTTCATGGGCGAGGGTCGCCAATGACCGCAACAGATCGAAATCGCCGGTGTAGGAGCCATAATTGGTTTCGTGCCCATAAATGGCGACCATGATTTCCTCTGGCACGCCGGTTTCCTGCTCGATCCGCGCCAGGCGCGCCCGATTGGCGGCGTAGGCGGTGCGGCCGCGCCCGATCCGGGCGGCATCGACATGCTTGAGGCGATACGGCTCAAAGGCTGGAATCGGGGAATCGAAGCTTCCGCCGGGCTGCGACTGGTCGAGCTGGATGACTCGGCTGTTGCTCGTCAGCGTCGGGAAGGCGGCATTCATCGTCGCATCGCTGATCCCCATCGCCCGCGCCTTGGGCCGCAGGCTTTCCAGATAGGACTGAAAACCGTCGCCCTGCGCCGACGTGTCGGCCGGCAATGCCACTGCGCCGGCCACAGAACCAAAAGCGAGCAGCAGTGCCAGAAGTGATGATCGCATGACGTTCAGTCTCCCACGCTTGCTTATGTGACACAGTCGCTCCTTGTGGCGAAGCTCTCTTTCCCCCTATCGCGCCGGTCCGAACCGTTTTTGCGCTTGGCAAGCGGCGCAAGAGCGCTAGGAGGCTGTAAGCGCTGGCGGCCGTGCGATCAAAGCCATGGCTTACAGGCGCCAAACGCAAGGGTGGCAGAGCGGTCGATCGCAGCGGTCTTGAAAGCTACCGGAGCTTGTCGCAGCGGTTGAGTGAATGGAGAATGTTTGCAGGGGGTTAGCAGTAGGTCGGCTTAGGTGATGAAATTGCCCATAAGCCAGTCGTAAGCGACAAGCCCCTGAATCGGTATGGAAGAGTGTCCGAGTGGTTTAAGGAACCGGTCTTGAAAACCGGCGAGCGGGCAACCGTTCCGTGGGTTCGAATCCCACCTCTTCCGCCACCACGCCTTATGCCGCCGCTGTCCGCCGTTTATACTCAATCGCCGCAGTGGCTACGCTAAAAATCGCGAAGCCGAAATCGATTAACGCTACTGTCATAAAAGAAGAGAGACAGATGCTGGTGACGACAAGGCTTCGATTAGCCAGCAGTCTGCGATGGTCGTGGCGTCGCACTGGCCCCATCTGGCGATCTCGTCGCGCAGAGCATGGAGATCGGCGAGCTTGCGATCGATTTCGTCTATGTGTTGCACGGCCATCGCATCGACCTCCGCGCATGATCCGCGTGGGTCGTCAGCCAAGCGCAGAAGGTCGCGGACCTGATCGAGCGTAAAGCCAAGGTCGCGGGACCGCTTGATGAACGTAAGCCGTTCCAGGTGCGACTGGTCGTAGAGCCGATAATTACCGCCGCTGCGGCGCGGCGCGTCGATCAGCCCTTCGCCTTCGTAAAAGCGGACGGTTTCGATCTTCAATCCGGTCCGTTTCGCAATATCGCCAATCTTCATCGCAGTTTCCGTTTGACCCTCTAGTGGGATGAGGGTCCATATAGAGTGTCCGACACGCGAATCGAGAGCATGATGGCGGACGACTGCTGTTCCAAGAAGGGCGACACGATCGCGCAGCTCGGCCGTAAGGCAGAATAGCGGCGCGTGCTGATCGCGGTCATGTCGATCAACTTCGTCATGTTCGTCGCCGAGTTCGGCAGCGGCGTATTCGCGCGATCGTCGGCGCTGATGGCCGACTCCGTCGATATGCTCGGCGACGCGGCGGTCTATGCGCTCAGCCTCTACGCGCTCAGCCGCGGTCCTCGCTGGGAAGCCGGGGCGGCGCTGGCCAAAGGCGGCATCATCCTCGTCTTCGGCATCGCGGTCTTGTTCGAGATCGCCGACAAGATCGTCAACGGCGTGCCGCCCTCGTCGACGTTGATGCTGGCGTTCGGCGGCGCTGCGCTCGTTGCCAACCTGACCTGCCTTGCGCTGCTGTGGCGGTTCCGGTCGGAGAACGTCAATATGTCCAGCACATTCGAATGCTCGCGCAACGACGTCGCCTCCAATGTCGGCGTGCTGATCGCAGCGGGCCTTGTCGCCGCGACCGGCGCGGCCTGGCCCGATATTGCTGTCGGTGGAATCATCGCGATCATCTTCCTGCGCTCGGCTTGGCGGGTGCTCGCGGAGGCGATCCCGGCATGGCGCGAAGCGCGGCCGTTGCCACCGGAAGTCTTACAATGACTTCGCGCGGCAGTTCACGTACAAGAGCCGCAATGCTGCGTAGGTTTTGGTCCTTTTTACTCATCATGATCGCGTCATCGCTGGTGATGACGGGGACAGTCCATGCGCTGGAGACGCCGGGGCAACCCACGGTCGAATGCAGCGGCAGCATGCACAGCGAGGGTGATGCCGATCAGTCGCAAGGCGACTCCGACAAAGCCATCCCGCATCATCATGGCACGTGTCACGGGCCGACTCTCCACATCCCGTCTTCCGACAACTTATTGTCGATGGGGGCAGCGGGCGGTTTGCGACCTTTCTCGGCTGCGGACCGTGCAACCGCCTCCTATCACCTCGATCCTGCGCTGAGGCCACCGACCGCCTGACGATCCGCTGGAACGCCCGCGCGCGTCCCCGTCGACCATCGTCAGGAGTCTCATTTTCATGCACCGAATCCTCGCGGCCATATTGGTCGCAGCGTCCAGCGCCTCGGCGGCGCAGACGCGGGAGGGGCCAATTTCCAGCGCCCCTTCTCCATCGGTCGGGCTATCGCTCGATCAAGCGGTTGCAGCGGCCGGCGGCAGTGCGCCTGCGGCCGATGCTGCGAGCGCCTCCATCAACGCAGCGCAGGCGGCACGGGACGTCGCCGGCTTGCGTCCAAACCCCAGCTTCCAGGGCCAGGTTGAGAATGTGGCCGGCAGCGGCCCCTATCGGGGGCTGCGTAGCGCTGAAACCACGGTCGGGGTGTCGATCCCGATCGAGCTGGGCGGCAAGCGCAGCGCACGGGTCGCTGTCGCCGGTGCGCAGGTATCGCGGGCGCAGCTCCAGGCCGCGATCACGGCGGCGAATATCCGCGTGCAGGTGACGCAGATCTACGTCGAAGCGGTCGCGGCCGAACGCCGGTTGGCGACGGCACGCGATCAGGCACGGATCGCCGCTGAAGTCCTACGCGGTGCCGGGGTTCGAGTTCGAGCAGGCCGGGCATCGCCGCTCGAACAGCAGCGCGCCGACGTCGCGCGGATCAACGCGGATGCCAATGTCGAGCGGCTGACGCGGCTCGCGGACGCGGCGCGGACCAATCTCGCACGCCGGATCGGTCGTCCGATCGACGGCGCCCTTGATACCGGGTCGCTCGATCGGCTTCCCGCCGCAACCTTCGGGCCGGTGGCACCGTCGAAAGCGGAAGGCACGCTGGCGCTGGCGGCGGCCGATGCCGATCTTGCCATCGCCGACGCCGGCATCCGGCTCGCCCGGGCAAACCGGGCGCCAGACATCAATATCGGACCGGCCCTGCGGCGGCTTGAGGCGACCAACGACACCGCCGCAGTGCTCGCAATCTCGATTCCCATCCCGGTGTTCAACAATGGCCGCGCCGCGGTTGCGCAGGCGACTGCGGAGTGGACACGGGCTGAAGCGGTGCGGCGCGTGACCGCGCTCGATGTCGAACAGGCGATCACCGATGCGGAAGCGGAAGCCGCCAACGCGGCGACCTCGGCACGTGCCGCTTCCGGTCCCGCCTTGGCGGCGGCGCAGGAAGCCGCGCGGATCGCCCGGATCGGGTATCGCGAGGGCAAGTTCGGTCAACTCGATCTTCTCGATGCCGAACGTACGCTGGCCGAAACGCGCGCTGCCGCGATCGACGCGCTCGCCAATTACCAGAATGCCCGCGCCCGTCTCGAGCGATTGACCGCTCCGGCGCCAGACCAACAGGGAATTGATCGATGACGATGTTCATGCCGCGCACTGTGGCTTCACTAGCGCTTGCCTTGGCCCTCGCTGCCTGTGGAGGATCGGGCGAGTCCAACAAAGAAACTGCAAACGAGGCCACGTCGGCGAACGGCAGCGGCGAAGAAGGCGCTGGAGGCGGACATGCCGATGAGGGCAAGGTCACGCTCAGCGCCGACCAGATCGCCGCGGCGGGCATCCAGCTCGGCCGCCCGACGGTCGGCGGATCGGGCACGATCGAGCTGCCTGCGACGATCGAGGGCGATCCGGAGGGGACACAGGTCGTCTCGGCGGCGATCGGCGGGCGCCTCGTGGCGCTCAATCGCAACCTCGGCCAATCGGTTGGGCGCGGGCAGACCATCGCCGTCATCGAAAGTCGCGAGGCAGCACAGCTCAAGGGCGAGGTCGAGGCATCGCGCGCTCGGCTCGCGCTCGCCAATTCCAATCTCGCGCGCGAGCAGCGGCTATTCGCCGAGCGCGTGTCGCCCGAGCAGGATCTGATCGCGGCGCGGACCGCCGCGACGGAAGCGCGTATTGCTTACCGGCAGGCTCAGAGCCAGGTGTCGGCAGCAGGCGACGGTGGTGGCGGGCTCAATCGGCTCGGCATCGTCGCCCCGGTCGCCGGCCAGGTCATCGCGCGGCCCGTGGTGCTGGGACAGACCGTGGCAGCCGACGCAGAACTCTATCGCATCGCCAATCTCGGGCGGGTGTCGCTGGCACTCAATCTGAAGCCCGAAGATGCCGGACGGGTGAAGCCCGGCAATGTTGTCACGGTGACGGCACCGGGGCGGCAGGCGAGTGCGCGCATCAGCTTCGTGTCGCCGGCGCTCGATGCGGAGACCCGGCAGGTGCCGGTGATCGCGACGCTCGACAATCGCGCCGGAGAGTGGCGCGTCGGCGAGGCCGTCACCGCCTCGGTGCAGCTCAGCGGCACCGGCGGAGCCGGCAACACGGCCGTCCTCGTACCCACGACAGCCGTCCAGACGGTCGAGGGCAAGTCGGTGGTGTTCGTCCGCACGCAAACGGGGTTTCAGGCAATGCCGGTGACGCTCGGCGACGCGGCCGGCACGACGGTCATCATTCGCTCCGGCCTCACCGGCCGCGAGCAAATCGCCACCACAGGCAGCTTCACGCTTAAGGCCGAACTCGGCAAGGGCGAAGCGGCGCACGAGGATTGATGCCATGATCGCCCGCATCGTCACATGGGCGGTCGAGAAGCGCTGGCTCGTCCTGCTCCTCACCGCCGTCGCCACCGTCATCGGCGGCTATTCGCTCTACCGGCTGCCGATCGACGCGGTGCCCGACATCACTAACAATCAGGTCCAGATCAACGTGCGCGCCTCGGCGCTTTCGCCCGAACTGGTCGAAAAGCAGGTCTCGTTTCCAATCGAGACCGCGCTCGCCGGCATCCCCGGCCTCGAATATACCCGCTCGCTGAGCCGTAACGGCTTCGCGCAGGTGACGGCCGTCTTCGACGACGGGACCGACATCTACTTTGCCCGCCAACAGGTCGGCGAGCGGCTGCAGGGGGTCGCGGAAAGCCTGCCCGATGGCGTCAATCCCGAGATGGGGCCGATCGCGACGGGGCTGGGCGAAGTCTATATGTGGACCGTCCGCCTCGATCACCGCGAGGATGACAAGCATCGGCCCGGCGAGCCGGGGCAGCAACCCGATGGCAGCTATATCACGCCCGAAGGCGAACGGCTGACCAGCGAGGAAGACAAGGCGACCTATCTGCGCACCGCGCAGGATTGGATTGTGACGCCGCTCCTGAAGAACACGCCGGGCCTCGCCGGCGTCGACTCGATCGGGGGCTACGCCAAGCAATATCTGGTCGTGCCCGATACGCAGAAGCTGGCCTCGCTCAAGATCACCCTGACCGATCTCGGCACGGCGCTGGAGAAGAACAATACCAGCGTTGGCGGCGGCTTCGTCGATCGCAACGGCGAGGGCCTCGCGGTGCGCTCCGATGCGCTGATCCGCAACGCGGCCGAGTTGGCGCGCACCGTCGTCGCGACCCGCGAGGGCGTGCCGATCACGCTAGATCAGGTCGCGACCGTCCGCACGGGGCAGGCCATTCGGATGGGCTCGGCGTCCGAGAACGGAACGGAGGTGGTCGTCGGCACCGCGATCATGCGGATCGGCGAGAACAGCCGCAAGGTCGCCACCGCGGTCGCCGACCGGCTGAAGGAGATCAACGCCTCGCTGCCGCCGGACGTGGTCGTGCAGCCGGTGCTGGACCGCACCGCACTGGTCAATTCGACCATCAAGACGGTCGCGAAGAATCTCTCGGAAGGCGCGCTGCTCGTCATCGTCGTGCTGTTCCTGCTGCTGGGCAACTTTCGCGCAGCGCTGATCGCGGCGGCGGTCATCCCGGTCACGATGATGCTGACCGGGTTCGGAATGCTCCGCCTGGGCGTCTCGGCGAACCTTATGAGCCTCGGCGCTCTCGACTTCGGCCTGATCGTCGATGGCGCGGTCATCATCGTCGAAAACGCGCTGCGGCGCCTCGCCGAGCAACAGCACCATGAAGGCCGGCTGCTGACGATCAAGGAGCGATTGGAGGTCGTCACGACCGCTGCGCGTGAGATGATCCGACCGTCGGTCTACGGGCAAGCAATCATTATCCTCGTTTATGTGCCGCTGCTGACCCTGACCGGGGTCGAGGGCAAGACGTTCGTGCCGATGGCTCTGACCGTCATCATCGCCTTGCTGTTCGCCTTCATACTATCCCTGACCTTCGTGCCGGCGGCGATCGCTATCTGGCTGTCGAAGCGGGTTGAGGAAAAGGACAGCAAGATCATTAGTTGGCTGAAGGCCCGCTATGAGCCGAGCCTGGAAAAGGCGATGAAGCGGCCCTCGATCACGATCGGGGCGGGCGTGGCGGGCCTCGTCGTGGCGGCCTTCGCCTTCACGACCCTGGGGCAGGTGTTCCTCCCTCAGCTTGACGAAGGGGATCTGCTGATTCAATCGCTGCGCATCCCGGCGACGTCGGTCCAGCAAAGCCAGGCGATGCAAGTGCCGATCGAGCGGATGGTCTCGAAACAACCCGAAGTCCGGTTCGTCTTCTCCAAGACCGGCACGGCCGAGCTGGCGTCGGACCCGATGCCGCCCAACGCGACGGATATGTTCGTCATCCTGAAGCCCCGCGTCGAATGGCCCGATCCCAAGCTCGCGAAGGCCGAACTGGTCGAGCGTCTGGAAGGCAAGCTCGGGCAGATTCCGGGCAACGCCTATGAGATCACGCAGCCGATCCAGATGCGGTTCAACGAGCTGATCGCCGGCGTGCGCGGCGATATCGCGGTCAAGGTGTTCGGCGACGACTTCGCCACCATGAACCGCACCGCCGAACAGATCGCCGGCGTCCTGCGCAAGACGCAAGGAGCGGCGGACGTGAAGGTGGAGCAGACCACCGGCCTCCCCATGCTCGACATCCGCGTCAATCGCGACGCGATGGCGCGGGTCGGCGTCACCGCGCAGGACGTGCAGGACACGATCACCGCCACGCTCGGCGGGCGGGAATCCGGCATGATCTTCGAGGGCGACCGGCGATTCCCGGTCGTCATCCGCCTGTCGGATGCGGAGCGTGCCGATCTCGGTCGGCTCGAACAGGTGCAGGTGCCGGTCGCAGGCGGTGGCTATGTGCCGCTCTCCACCGTCGCCAGCATTGGCGTCGTCGACGGGCCGAACCAGATCAGTCGCGAGAACGGCAAGCGCCGCGTCGTCGTCCAGGCCAATGTGCGCGGTCGCGACGTCGGCAGCGTGGTGGCGGATGCGCAGGCGGCCGTCGGGCAGGGCATACGCCTGCCGGCCGGCAGCTATCTCGAATGGGGTGGCCAATTCGAGAATCTGAAGTCGGCCAGCGCGCGACTTCAGCTCGTGATCCCGGCCTGCTTCATCCTGATCCTGCTGTTGCTTTACGGGGCATTGGGGTCGGCGCGCGATGCCGCGATCGTGTTCACCGGCGTGCCGTTCGCGCTGGTGGGCGGCGTGCTTCTGCTGTTCGTGCGGGGCATGGACTTCTCGATCTCGGCCGCGGTGGGCTTAATTGCGCTGTCGGGCATCGCGGTCCTGAACGGCCTCGTCATGGTCAGCTCGGTGCAGGATCTGATCCGGTCGGGCATGGACCGGGCGGAGGCGGCCCGCACCGGGGCGATCCAGCGGCTGCGCCCCGTCGTGATGACCGCGCTCGTCGCCAGTCTTGGGTTCGTGCCGATGGCGTTCGCGACCGGCGCCGGCGCGGAAGTGCAGAAGCCGTTGGCGACAGTGGTCATCGGCGGTCTGATCTCGGCGACCTTGCTGACGCTGTTCGTGCTGCCGACGCTGTACGCCCGGTTCGGACAGCAAGCGGTGAAGATCGACGAGGAAGACGGGGCCGCACCGCTGCGGGCAGAAACCAGGACCACCCCGGAGAAGGCGTGATGACCGACAAGCTCGAACTCGATATTCCCGTCCTTCTGCCCGAGGTTCCCGACGCGGCCGATGCCTGTGTCGGCCGGCTCGTCTCTACGCTGAGCGCGAAGCCCGGCGTCGAGCGCGCCCATGTGCTGCCCGCCGATGGCGACACGCCGGCAAAGCTGTGCATCCATTTCGACGGCGCGGCGCTGCCGCTGCCGCGCGTGCGCGAGATGGTGCGGGCGGCGGGCGCGGAGATCAGCGGGCGACACGGCCATGCCACATGGCAGGTCGAGGGAATCGGCCACGAGCGGCGCGCCCGCACCGTGGGCGAAACCCTGTGCCGGCTGCCCGGCATGCTGCAGGCCGATGCCAGCACCTCGGGCAGCGTTCGCGTCGAATATGACAAGGAGCGTGTCGACTAGGCGGCAATCCTCGCGGCGCTGGGCAAGCTCAACGTCAAGCCGGTCAAGCGTTCCACCAAGCCCGTAAGGTCATATTCGTTTGTCAGCTTCCCGCCATGAGGTGCGTAACGCTGGACCCGCTTCACCAGTCCAGCCTCCTCAAGGTTGGCGATCCAGCGTTGTATCTGCCGCTCGCCGATACCAAGCCGTTCAGCGAGGCGCTCTTTGCTCGGGTAGGGCTTCCGTTCCGGTTCCCACCAAAAGTCCGCAAGGTGGACAAGGATGGCCAGCTCGATCGGCTTCAACTTGAGGCGGCGCTGTGCCTTGAAGAGTAGCGATGGCAAGATGGAAAAGCCGTGCGTTAGGACGGCCTTGCCCACTTCTTCTCTGACGCGCGATCTACCTTCTTGTTCGCTATCGGTAGCTGGACTACGGTTCCTGTGCTTTGCGTGGTCATGTTCGTTCCGGGGTGCGTTGATCTGACCCCGATATATGTTCCGACTCGGCGCATTGGAAGGGAAGGGAAGGGAAGGAGGCGAAAATGTCTGCTCCTACTGGGCAAATTCGCCTCGTCGCACTGGGCGAGAATGCCCCTAAAGCAGCACGGCTTAAGCAGCATCCGGGAATTGGGACGAACGAGTATCCGTCAGGACTAGGCAAAAACGCCCGGTGGGGTCGTCAGATTTTGGCGGGCCACGCCCGATGAAGATGAGCATTATACCTACGCTGTAGCGCTACGATAGCACCATTGAATCGCAGGTGCGTCGTTCCCGGCGATATGTCTCGATCGACCGAACACGATCCGCCAATTTAAGACGCAGAGCCCATCGGATCGCGGTAGGCGAGCAGGCGAAGGGCGTTGAACACCACCAGCAGCGTTTAGCCTTCGTGCATCGCGACCGCCGGGCCAATGCCGAGGCCGAGGATCGTCGCGGGCACGAGGAATGCGACCACGCCGAAGCTGACGAACACATTCTGCCGAATGATGCTGCGGGTGTGGCGGCTCAGATCGACCGCGAACGGCAGATGTGCGAGATCGTCTGCCATGAGCGCGACGTCGGCCGTTTCCAGGGCAACATCCGATCCGGCAGCACCCATCGCGATGCCCACGGTCGCCGAAGCCATCGCCGGCGCGTCGTTGACGCCATCTCCGACCATCGCAACCTTGTCCTCTCCGGCGAGCTTCTTGATCGATGCGACCTTATCCTCAGGGATCAGGTCGCCCCATGCCTCGTCGAGACCGACTTCCTTGGCGATCGCATCGGCCACCTTCTGGTGATCGCCCGAGATCATAATCATCCGGGTGATCCCCATCTCGCGCAGGCGCTTGAGCGCGACCTTGGCTGCCTCGCGCGGCGTGTCCATCAGACCGATTGCACCAATGTCCCGGTCGCCGTGACGCACGACCATCGTGGTGCGGCCACTCTCGCGCAGGGTCGCAATCGCAGCGGTCGCAGCTGCGTTCAGTGAAGGAATACCCTCCACGCCGAACATCTCGGCCTTGCCGATCCACACCGTCTTACCGTCGGCGATCGCGGTGACACCGCGCCCGGTCAAGCTCTTGAGATCGGTTGCGGCCGGAAGGTCGCGACCGCCAAGGCGCTCGCGTCCATCCTTCACGATCGCCTGGGCCAGCGGGTGATCGCTCAAGCCCTCGACCGCGACGGCAAGCACCAACAGATTCTCTTCGCTCGCGCCGTCAACCGGCACAACCTCGGTGATGCGGGGCCGCCCCTCGGTCAGCGTGCCCGTCTTGTCGAACGCGATCGCCTTGAGCGAGCCCAAGTTTTCCAGCGGCGCGCCGCCCTTCACGAGCACCCCGCCGCGCGCGGCGCGCGCGACGCCGGACAGGACCGCGCTCGGGGTGGCGATCGCCAGCGCGCAAGGGCTGGCCGCGACCAGCACCGCCATCGCGCGATAGAAGCTGTCGTGGAACGGCTCGTCGACCACGACCCACGCGAACAGCAGGATGAACGACACGGCCAGGACCGCCGGCACGAAGACGCGCTCGAACCGATCGGTGAGCCGCTGCGTCGGCGACTTCTGCGTCTCCGCTTCGCTGACCATTTTCACGACCTTGGCGAGCGCGCTGTCGTTGGAACGCCGCGTCACTTCGATCTCGATCGCGCCGCCGCCTTTGATCGTGCCGGCGAACACCCGCGACGTCGCGTCGACCGCATCGGGCTTCGCGCGCGCCGCCTCGACATCGGCGACCGGCTCCTTGTCGACCGCGATGCTTTCGCCGGTGACGGGGGCCTGGTTGATCGCGCTCGACCCCTTGATGACGAAGCCGTCTGCGGGCAGGCGCTCGTTCGGGCGCACGATCACGACATCGCCGACCACCAACTCCTCGACGGGCAACTCCGTGGTCTGCCCGTCGCGGCGCACCGTCGCCTTATCGGGTGCGAGTTCGGCCAGCGCCTCGATCGCCCGCTTGGCGCGCCCTATCGCATAATGCTCGAGCGCATGGCCCAGGCTGAACAGGAACAGCAACAGCGCGCCTTCCGCCCAGGCACCCAGCGCGGCGGCGCCGGCGGCGCCGGCGGCTGCAACGAGCATCAGCGTGTCGATCTCGAATTTCTTGAGCCTCAGATTGTCGGCCGCCTCGCGCAGGGTGAAGAACCCGCCGAAGGCATAGGCGCCCCCATAGAAGGCCATCGACAGCCATTCGGGCGCCCCCGCGACCAGCGTCTCGATGGCGAAGCCGATCGCCAGCAGGACGCCGCACGCGAGCGCGAAGATCAGCTCGGTATTGGCCCCGAGGAAATTGGCGTGCGCATGATCATGTCCATCGCCCGATCCATGCCTTTCGGCGCCTCCCGCATGGCCGCCAGGGCCGTGATCGTGCCCGGCATGATCCGAGCCGACCCGCTTGAAGGAGTTGGAGCCCGAGTTTCGAAAGGCAGAAGAAGAAGCAGACTCGGTGCGGCGAGCGGTCGCACGTCCGGGATTGCGCAAAAGGAAGCCCGCTAAGGACGCGGGATGATGAGATTGCGGCGTAGCTCAACTGGATAGAGCATCCGAGGCGCTACGTGTTCGGCGGTTGGCACTGCTAAATGTACGGCCTGGAGGGTTGCGGGTTCAAGTCCCGCCGTCGCACCCACATATGAAAAGCGCCCCGCGCTGTCACGCGGGGCGCTTACAGCGTCAGGGCGGAAGGAGTGTCGCCTACCGCCGCTGCTGCGGTCGTTGGATTAACGAGGAACGCACCGCTATGCCTCGGCGCGGGCGACGAAGGCCCCGCGCAACCCTATGCTGGCGCTGGCTGTCACCGTCAGCGAGCATATGCCAGCAGCCACACGCCCTCGTCCTCCCAGCGGCGCAGCACGTCGAGGATTCGCAGGAATTCCTTGTCCAGCGCGCCCTCGTTCACCCCGGCGTATGCGTCGTCAACAAACTGATCGAAGCTGCCGTAGATGACGACGAACGGCGACGGTCGCGGCTTCGCCACCTTCTCCAACTTCGCGACGCGGCGTTGAAGGGCGCGGATGCCAGCCACCGTCGTCAGGTCCGAATGCGCTCAGCCATCGCCCGATACTCCGGGCTGTGAACCGGGAGCGCTGATTGGGCAGCTTCGATAGCGTGCTGCTCGTCCAGCACCTCAACATGGCGACGGACCAGCGCGGCGCGAATCTCCTGTTGGCGCTCCGCCTCAATATGCTTGCGCTGGGCGAGCGGTAGATCAGCTTTCAACTCGTTCGGTGTCATGCGCCATACCCCTATGTGTCAATCTGTCGGACGGATCGACGGCATCGCCTACCGGCGCACCCGAAGTGCAAATAATTCCAGTTTAGCGAGGGGCATCGCGCGCCTCCTCGAGAGCCTCGATCCGAGCGGCCAGTTCCTCGGTCGCCCGCACGTCCGCCAGCGATTTGATGCTGTCGATGATGAGCCGCCCCACATCAGGAGCGACCGCGCCAGCGGCCACGGCGTCCAGCACCTGGGCGACCTGCTCGCTGATCGGGAGGGAGGCATCGAACTCGAAGTTCACTTTCTCGGCCTGCGCCTTCACGCTGGGCAGCACCTTGGCGAGAACGATGCTGGCGGCGTTCGTGTCGCCCTCCAGCGCCTTCCCGACCAACACGGCGACGATGTTCCTCATCTCGTCGAGCATCTGCTGCGTAGCGAGCAATCGCTTGTCGGGCAGTCCCGCCGGTCGTCCCTTCGGGTTGGGCGACGGACAGCCGGGAGTCCATGACGGGTTGCCCGCACCACGCACGGGCGGCGCGGGTGGCGGAGGCGCGGGCGTCCAATCGGTCCCCCACGGGGGCGTGATGGCGTTCATCGAACTAACCTCGATTTGATTGGATCAACGGTCAGACCGGGACGGCGAACGGGATGTTCGACGCTTTTACGCGCTCGCGCACTTCGGCCGGCGTCCATGTCCGCTTCAGAACCCGCCGACCTTGCCGGTCCTCGTCGTATTCTTCGTGAACGCCGACCGCGCTGCGCCACTCGCGCTTGAGGATGCCGGAGCGTTCTTCGAGGATCTGCTTTGCGCGCTGCATGGCGCGCAATTGCTTCGCTTTCACCGGCTGCGCGTGGGCGTGCCACTCTTTCAGCAGGATCGCGCTCATCTCGGCGTCGAAGCCGGAGAGGTAAGGCCGCCCGCCCAGCACAGCGGTAACGGTGATCTCATCGCCATCACGGATCGCCTGATTGATCGCGACCATACGCTCGCCGGTCTTGAGGCCGCGAAAGTATGTTCTGATTTCCGAAGCCATCGAGGCGGTGGCGCGCTGTTCGACCGGCTGGTTCAGTTCTGCCTCAAATTTCGCGATGTTGGCATCCAGAACGCCGGTCACGCGGTCCCACGATTGGAACACCGGCGTCATCAGCTTGCCAGCCTGATCGTCCACAGCGACTAGACGGGCGAAGTCGTTCAGGGTCAAATTGCCCTTCACCGCCTCCTTGCAGTCGTGGATTGCACCGATGGCCTTATGCGCTTGGCTGAGTAGCGTTTCAGCCGCGCCAAGCAGAGGGCGAGTATCGTCGTCGTATTCCTCGACCAGCGACATGGCGCTCGGGTCTAGGCTGGGCGAAATTCTAGTATCTTCAACGTCGGCCATTATCGAACTCCAAATGCTTGATGCGGCTAGACATTGGCTACAAGCTAGGGAGACCGGTGAAAGTCGTGCAAGCGAAAAATAAGCTATAACAATTATTTGCGTCAGTTCAGGCGCAAACCTCCGCAAAACTGCATATACGCCGCTCGCGATTTTAGCCGGGCGCAGGGCGGGCCATTGTAAGGCCTGCACGGAGGCGGCGGGCATTGCCACCACGGTAGCGACGAGCGCGGAGCAGCCATGCCCCAGCGCCCGACGCTGCCGAGCCTATGCGGCGAGAGCCATTTGCTGTGCGCGCATGGTGCGATCAAGCATCAGCACCGCGAATAACTGATCCAAGAATTCCTTGAACAGCGCCGGCATGAACGAGTTGGTCGAATAGACCTTGGGGTCCCATTCTTCCGCCGGCTCAAACAGGCGCACGAGGTCAAACATGATGTTGTCGCCCAACCTCACGGCGGGCAAGTTGCCCTCGAAATAGAGCAGGTGCGGCACGCGCCCTAGACTGACGTTGCCCGCCGAGGTGGTAAAGGTGGTGAGCGCCCCGGCGGATCGAGCGGCCCAATCACATGTGGTGCGCTGACGTGACGTACATCCCCATGCACCGCGGCTTCCTCTATCTGGTGGCGATCATGGACTGGGCAACCAAGGTGTTGGCCTGGCGGCTGTCGAACACGATGGACGCCGGCTTCTGTGTCGCGGCTCTGGAGGAGGCATTGGCCCGGTTCGGCAAGCCGGAAATCTTCAACACCGACCAGGGTAGCCAGTTCACGTCGCAGGCCTTCACCACGGTGCTGCGCGAGGCCGATGTCCGCATCGGCATGGACGGCCGGGGCCGGTGGATGGACAATGTCTTCATCGAGCGGCTCTGGCGCTCCCTAAAGTACGAGTGCGTCTACCTCCATGCCTTCGAGACCGGATCGGAGCTGCGGGCTGGCCTTGGCCGGTGGATCACCTATTACAACACCCAGCGTTCGCACTCGGGCTTGGCCGGGCGAACCCCGGTCGAGGCCTATCGGCGGATAGGGCAATCAGATCATGGGGGGCATGCCCCCCATGATCTGATGATCAAGCAGGCGGCGGGAACGACAACCAGGATTAGCTTAACTCAGCCGCCAAACTGTCCAAGAAGGCGGGACCACCTCAGGTCGCCCTCGTCCCACTCGCGGAGGTGATCGAGAATTCGCAGGAAGTCCCCCGCCAGTTTGCCCGCCTCCACGTCCGCATATGCAGTGTTGGCAAACTCGTCGAACGAACCGCACATGATGACGATGGGCGACGGTCGCGGCTTCCGAGCGGTTTTTAGCTTCGCCACGCGGCCAAAATGTCCGGAGCCCGTACATTGTGGTCAGCCCTTCCTGGCGCGCGTCTTGCTCATCTCGACGTGGCGTGCATCCTGTCCGCCAGCGAGCGCGGCGCTGACCTGCACGCTGCCGTGCATCCGAGGGCAAACGCTGCAAAATCAAACAGGGTTCAGGTATCGCAAGGAGACTTTGAAGCGCTGCTTGACCGGTGACGCGTCAGGCGCGCGATGGCACCCCATGCCCTGACTTTGCATGGCTGCGACGGATCATTACCGGAACGATTACGCGCTTTGGTCTCGCCGATTATGACGGCGAGACCAATTCTTCCAGTTCAGCTTCTTCCTGATCCTGATCGTCCAGTACCGCGTTGATCGATCCCCGTTCATCGACGATAGCCGCAATGGCATCCATCAGCGTGATCGGCGCGCCGGTGTTCGGGTCCATATATTTGGCGTAGAGCATATAGACCCCGTAGAACAGTTGCTCCAGCGAGAGCGCACGTCCCCGCCGCGGCGTTTCCATTCGCGTGTCGGTAAGGCCCCACCCCGCGTAAAAGGGCGCTCCCACAGTGGTAACCGGGATCCCCCTCAGCAGCGCTTCAAAGCCTGCGAGCGAGGTGAAGGTGTACACCTGGTCAACACCGCTAAATGCCTCATGTAGCGAAAGCGATTCCGACCGGATCTCGCAGATGTCCGCCACTTCGCCCGGATCGGAATTATAGGCACGTCGCCCGGCAAGCACATCGGGATGTATTTTGTAAATCACCTGTGCATCGGGATTTTCCGCTCGAGCCAACCGGACCAGATCATTGTTCGTCACTCCGGGCGGCGCGCCGAATTTGATCGAGGCATCATCCTCAACCTGGCCGATCACGAGTACCCGCTTGGCGGTCTTCTCGCCATAAACGTCGTGATCGTGCGATTCACTGGGAAAGTTATATTTCGACACACCTTCTTGGAGAAGCAGGTCGATAGCGTCGCGCGCGGCTGCAATCTCCGCGTCGTCAAATTGGTAGTTCGCCAACAATACTTCCAGATCGGAAGGCGTGGTGGCGTCAAAATAGATTCCCCGGCTGTCGAGACAGAATGAATAGGGTAGGATCTTGTCAGCGCCCAGTCCAACCGACCGGACAAACCCGTCCTCCATCCGATAAACGGGAATGCCGTTCTGACGAGCCAGTGCAGCAAGCCCGGGCACCGCGCTACGTCCCCAAATCACAAAGACGGGATCGATGGATTCGTTGATCTTGCTCGCATATTTGCTGATCGATTCACTCTGAGGAATGAATTCAACGACATACTCATCGAAAACGCGACGAAGATAATCATGCTTCCATGGAGAGAAATTCGCAGCCCATATAATCGATCCAGGTTTCAGAACAATATCTTGCATTGGCGTTGCCAGCATCTTGACTGGCCTTTGATCCAACATCCCCGCATCTTCAGCCGAAGCGCTGCCGTCCAACGACCAAGGCCGCACGCCGACGATGTAATCGATAAGTTCTTCGATGGAGCCGGCGCGGTTATAGGACGGCACGAAATACCGGCTGAGAACGATGTACGCCGCGTAGAACACCTCTTGGAGGTTACGCCGCGCGGTACGGCGAGGGACGGAAATCTCGTCTTGGGTTAGGCCCCAACCCGCATAAAAGGGCATACCGAAACAACGTACTTCTCGCCCGGCGATCAACGCTTCAAAACCCATGCCGGATGTCACGACAAACACCTTCTCGCAAATATCAATCAGCGAATAGGGGTTCATGTCTTCGGTAACGATCGAGACATACGGATTGCCCGCAAGCAGGTTGAGCAGGGCATGGCCGATAGCGCTGTCCTTGCCCGCCACATTAGCGTCGGGATGCGTCTTGACGATGATGTCATAGTCAGGCGTCAGGTCCAGTGCTGCGGCAACCATGCGCTGGAACGAGCTTTCATCAGCTAGACCGGATGTGATCGACTGGTCCCCGGCACGCTGATCGACCACGAGAATTTTGGGAACACCGGGTCGCCCTATCTTCACATCCTTGTAAGGCGCAAAATTATATTTCGAAACCTTCGTCTCGTTGATGCGATACATTATCGATGTTGCTCTGTTATATTGTTCATTTTCGAGAGCAAAGTCGCTGTTGAGAATGGTTTCGAGACGCGACGCACTAGTCGCGTCATAATAAGCTGTCATATCGTCGACTATGATCGACAAGGTAGGCTCCTCCATCAGACCGATATCGATCGATCGGACGAACCCATCCTCAATAAAGAGGCGATCGGTACCCATGCGGCGACGGACAGCGTCCAGAGCAGCCTTTGTTTGATTAGGCCGGATACCCCATTGCAGCACAATATCGACATCGACAAAATCACCGGTTTGAGACGTGGTGGTCAACCGGCGTCGCGCCAATGCAGGGAGCATCGCGGCAAGATACTGTTGACGCCCCTCCCATTCAGCATTGGGCACACTGCTCGCGACCAGCGCCAACGGCAGCTTCTGTTCGCTGGTGGCGATTTGCGCTGGGGTTCCCAAGCGCTTTTTGGGCCATCCAATCCCCTCCCTGCTTGAAAGACAGCTTTCTATCGATACGCCATCGTCAAGCGGGCGAAGATCGGACGCAGGAGCAAGGTCATCCATCCACTCCAACAATGAAGCTTGGACACCCTCAGGCGTGTTCACAACCATTCCAGAGACAGACTCGTTTTCCATTCCCCAGCGCAAGAAGATGGTAGGCGTGCGGGCGGCATCGCCTGCCGCCATGGCAAGCTCGCAATCCGCGATCTGTACCGCGCTCACTGCCAGCCGATCGATAAGATCGATCAGTTCACCCCCATAAATTTCATATGTGGCATCATCAGTTCGCGAGATACGGGTCAAGAGATCGTCGGTAAGCAAATCGATGACATCGTCACCGAAATAGAACACAATCTGAAATCCAAAGGATCCTGAAACAGACAGCAGTTGGCGGACGAATGCAGTCAAAATCCGTACTGAATTTGTTGTGGAAGCCGACAAACGTGTCACCGAAACAGTGATCAGCTTTTTGCGTTTTTCCTCCTGAACAATGCGGCCCGCAGACGGAAGGGTGACAGCGACGATATGATCGCGAGGAAAACCGGCCCCAACAAGACAATCGATCTGCGTCCTGTCCCAAGCCAGTGCCACGTCAAATAGCGTGGTCGATGAAGAAGCCATAGGCAACAAGCCGCGCCAGTTGGTGGCATCGGCGCCCAACGAAAAGGGTGGAACGTAAATGCGCGTTATGCCCAGGCGCGCGCAACAGCGCGTAAAGAGCCGGACCGCAGAGCTTTCCAGATTGAATATCAACGCTTCTGTCGCGCCCGAAAGGCGCAGACGTCGTTCCACGATCCTGGAAAAAAGCTCGGGCTGTCCAAGCGCGAAATCCTCGATTTCGCGCAGGCCCGTCCGCCCGCCGTCAGGATGGAGACGTAAAGGTGTCGCCTGCATCCGCACCCCCTGCAACAAAGAGGGCAAGATCGCGGCGTCGGGTTCCAGATAAACTATTTTACCTATATCTGGACGATCCAACGCTTCGGGCAAGAGCCAAGCGGGCGGAGCGAGGGGGGCGGCACTGGTCACGACTGAAGACTGCTGATCATTGTCTTTCACAGGCTTTCTATTTGGTGTGCTAGGGGCAGCTTTCGGAGGCGATGCAGCTTTCGGAGGCGATATGGCCGCAGCCGGTTTGACCAATGCTTTTGGTGCGGAAGCCGAGGTTTTGGAAGGAGCTTTCGTCGACGTCTTGCCAAGCGACCATGCCACGGGCGGCTTTTTGATCGGCGCGGGCATCTTGCCAAGAGTGCGGGGGATGACATCGGAGAGCTTTGCCGGCTCGATCTTGGCTCCGCCCGTCGGCTCGACATAACGGAGATAGGCCAGATATGTCGCGGCGAACGCTTGCTCCAGCGGAACCGGAGAATCGCCGCGCAGGACGCCAGCCGCCGGGCTTGGGCCTACGCATTCGACTTTCTTATTGTACAATAAAGCGTCGAGGCCTGCTACGCTGGAATGAACCCCGACCGCATCGGCGCTTTTCAATAGCCGAGGGCTATAATATTCATGAAGGACCACGTCGCAATCGCTGACTATGCGGTTGATAACCTGCGTCGGCATTTCATAATCGCCATTGACGACAAATACGACATCCTTATCGGGATGTCGTTTGCGGCAATCAGCAAGTAGCGACAGGTAGGCGTCAAACCTTGCAGCCGAAGGTTTCGTGAATTCGCTTATGTCGTCAGCAACGATGAGGAACATGCGTCGGGCTGGAGAAAATACCGTCCGGGGCGTTCCATAGTTGAACATGCTGATCCCGGATTTGACAAAGGCGGGGATCAGCTTCTTGGCCGCCGCGAGTTGGGCCGGATAGACCTTTCCACCCCGGGCCGTCAGTTTCCGGACGGATTCACTGGCGGGGTCGGCCGACCGCTTGTCTTCCGGCTCGATGTAAAACCCCAATGGTGTCAATTGCGGCTGGCCCGCCTTTGCTTGTACAAATGCGCCGCCCCCGCCTATGCGGAAACGGGGCAGTTTGAAGCGAGCCGTAAAAGCTTCATAATCTTCCGCGCCGATCCCGTTCCAACTGCCGACGGCAGACGCCGGGGCATCCTGAATGCGCTTGCTACTATCCGCCAACGGCTTGGTAATGGTGATGAAATGGAACGTAATATCAGGATAGGCAACAGACAGTGCGGGACGGTAAGGGGCGGGCACGCCCAATGCCCACATCGTCTTGACTTCCGATATATTCATTGCAGGTCCCACCATTCCTTATCTTGCTGTGCCTCGAATACCACCGATTCTCAAGTCCATGATAGCTGCCACAAATTTTGCGTCGCGCAATGAACAAACGAGAGCGAGGTAAAGGCACCACAGGGCGATATCAGTGATCTTTGCCGCAACGCAACATGCAAATCTGTCGAGGCAGCCGTTGTGCGCGAAACGCATATCATATGGTTGCCAACATGCATTTTTCCCCTACCGTCAGGCCGCCCGCTGCCCGCCATCGATGACGTCAAATCCCCAAAAGCTTTGAAGCGAGATACGCAAGCGATTTGGCTTTGGAAAGACCTTGAAGCCAGATAATGGTGTGACGGAGACATTCTTCAGCGGCCTCAAGAGAGAACGCCAGAAATCAGGGGTCAAAAAGGCATCATAAACGCCCACATAATCGGCGGCCTTCATCGCTTCCCGCTCCTCCCGATAAAGTTGAACAGGCTCGCCCAGCAGAAAATGGGTGCGACATCCGAAATAGGCGGCTTCCATACCGACGCTTGAACTCAGGGTGATCACATCCTGCATTTTGGCCAGCGACATCAGGCTGTAGACATTGTCGTGGACCCGCCGCGCCTTTATATTCGTACCTTCGATGAACCGGATGCCGACATTGTCGGGATCGAACGGATGCGCCTTTACCAGCACATCGTCAAAATCCGCGAGAAGTAAATTCAGACGATCCGCAAAATCCGCAAATCCTACAAACGCCCCATCCTTGATCTGCGTTCGGTCCGATGTGACCTGCCCGATCACCAATGCCGTCCGCCCGCGGCAGTCAAAGCTGAAATGCCTGCCTGCGGCCGCGCTGGTCAGGCCCGCACCGACTCCAATTGCTTCATCGGGCAGGCTTTCGCCTTTGAGCGCCTCGCGAATACCCGCATGATTGGATGCGAAACCCAGAAAAATGTCGTCCATGAAGCGGATCGGGTGGATCAGGCAATCAACGTAGGGAATGCCGGCACTGGAAAGATAATGCTTGATGATATCCGGCAATTCGAAGCCAATCACCAGCGCGTCTTTGAACAGGAAATCGAAATAGCCCCGAACCGAGGGGGTAAACTCAGTCATCCACTGCAGCTTGGCCCAATTGTCGAGCGAAATTCCGTTCAGGCCCAACCCTGCGTAAATTGCCCGGATGGCGTGCGTATTGAGTTGCCCCTCTGAACGCCCGTCGATGCCCCAGAACAGGCGCTCGATCGGTAGTCCTGCCGCGATGCTGACCTGCTGGCCGACAAGGTCCGCCAGCCAGCCGATATTGAAATGCTGGGTGGGTGTTTCGCGATATTGCGAAGGACGGAAAAAATCCCCGGTAAAGATGACCCGCCTTACGTCGGCCTGTTCGACATTCATCATATATGGTCCAAAAACATGCGGATGTCTGCAAATCCCGCCTCAGGCGAAAAATGTTGTTGGACATAGGCCTTCGCAGCATCGCCCATAGTGAGCCTGCGATCGGCGTCCGCGGCGAGCATCATCAGAGCATCTATGTAGCCGATCTTGTCCTCCGCAACATGCAGCGCGTGGGGCACGGCGTCGGTCAGGCCGCGCGCACCTTCAGCGGTGGTCACGCACGGGAGGCCCGCGTTCATCGCCTCGAGCGTCTTGATCTTCAGTCCCCCCCCCATGAAAACCGGATTGATGGCCATGTCCGCCTTGGCATATTCAGCGGCAAGATCCGGCACATGGCCGAGCGGCTCAACGCCACGAGTGGATGAAACGAGGACGTCGTCGCAAATGCTGCCGCAGACCTTCAAAGAGTAGGTACGGCTGAGCGGCGGCCATATTTCTTTCAGGAAGTAGCGGATGCCCGTTCGATTGGCTTCGCTGTTGCCCGCGACGAAGATGAGGGATTGACCGTCAGCGGAACCGGTCACCCGCTGCGCCACCGGCGTGATCACATGCGGCACATACAATAGGCGCGAAATCTTCAGATGATCGCGCATATAGTGAATGTCGAACCGCGATATGGCGATAACGATATCGAAACGGCGCAGAATTTCCGCCTCGTTGCGTGCGCTGATGGTGATGGACGGGGTGCGCCCGTAGGTCGCGAACAACGCCATGCGCTGTGACATGACGTCATGGCTGTCGAGCATCGTCAGCACTCCGGCCGGAACCGCCGCGAGCAGATAGGCAAGGCGAATATATTCAACCACGACGATATCAGGTTGCCAATCATTGCAATGAATCGCCGTCGCCGCAAGCCAGCGACCATCGACCGGGAACCAGGGCCAGCGACACTCCGCTTTCTCGGTTTCCGCAATATCGTCTTCGCCAAGGTCCGGAACGGTAAAGACCGTCGCTGCGCCCACCGCCATCGCGATCGCCTCCCCCGCCCGAGGCGCATCTTCATGCAGGTTGAGTACCGCTACGTCGTGATCATCCGCCAATGCAGCGATTAGTGTGGCGATCCTGCTATGGCTTCCGACCGAATGTTCCCAATAAGGGATGTCGGTAAGAAACAATATCCGTTTCCGGCGCACGTTTCCCTGCGGCATTCCGCTCAGCCGGCCAACGCGGCAGACGCGCCTGCGCGCCGGATACGCAGATGACTAAGTCCGACACCGAGCATGCGCTCGTCGAGAGATCCATGGAGTTCATGCGGCGAATAGGTCCGTCCGATCTCAAACTCTATGAACATAAAATTGGAGCCATTCACGGCAACCGATGCTGCGAACATGATCTCGGCGTGGCCGTTATCGATGCGCGTCATCGCCACGTCGGCATCCTCGCCATTCACCCGGATAACCAGCGTGTCGAACTGCTCCCCGACCATGGCATCGAGCTGGGCCGATATGATGAAATCTCCGACGCCAACCGCAGGCACGACGAGCGTTGCGCGGGGCTCCGGGCTCATCCAGCGCCAGAAGCGACCACCCTCACGGCTTTCCACATCCCAGCCGTGACCCAGCGTTTCGGGCGGCAGCTCGACAATCAGATCGGTAGCCTCGCGCTGCGTCGTTCGCATCGCGATCACCGATTCGAGCGTCGGCAATACATTCGCCTCGGTCGCCGCGGGCCCAGCCTGCTGCGACTTGATGAGGAACATGTCGGCCTGCAACCGGGCAACCGCCGCGACGAGACCGGATACAGCGGCGACCGCGCCATCCCCGCCCTGGCGTGCCGATGCCACCAGCGGGCTAAGCAACTCTGTGAACGTTTCCACCAAATGACCGTCGAGCCGTTCATGCACGCGCGATATGCTTTGTTCGTCGGTCGTCGGCGGCGCCCCCGCCGCCATCAACAGGGATGCAACCTTGTTGCTCAATGACAGATTGTCGGGATCGATCATGGGGACCTGCACGCCTTCCACGGGTTTGGCCCGGAATCGGTTGAGGGAAAATCTGCTCACGCGTGGAGCCTGGGGAAGAAAAATGTGGACAAAATAAACACCGGGGCATCGAACAACGTTCGAGCCGAAGACTTCTTTCTTCCCATTGCGGTAAAATTGACGCTAGAGTGTGCCCTGTCAAGTCCAGGAAAAGGGGGCGCCCCGCTTTATCGAGCGGTTCGGACTGACAGGGCCTAGTGTCCGATTCGTCTGAGATATTTTGGGATTATTCAATTAATGAACCATAGTTCGCAACAAGGGTCCGTGGCGTCTGCCGTGCGCACGATCGAGATTGAGGCACAGGGGCTTGAGCAGTTGCGCGAAGCGCTGATCGAGGGAAAGCTCCGCGAAGCGTTCGAAGCGGCTATCGAGCAGATTGCCGCCGCTAAGGGTCGCGTCATCATCACCGGTCTCGGCAAAAGCGGCCATGTCGGCAAAAAGATCGCCGCCACCCTGGCGTCGACTGGTACGCCGACAATGTTCATGCATCCAAGCGAAGCCAGTCATGGTGACCTTGGCATGATCACCGCCAACGACGTGGTGCTGGCGATGTCATGGTCAGGCGAAACCGCGGAACTGCGCGACACCATCGCCTATTGCCATCGATTCGGCGTGCCGCTGATCGCGATCACGTCCCGCAGCGAAAGCGCATTGGGCAGCGCGGCCGACATCTGCCTGACGATGCCGCGAGTTGTGGAGGCTTGTCCCAATCAACTGGCGCCCACCAGTTCGACGACGGTGCAGATTGCGCTTGGCGACGCGATCGCAGTGGCGCTGATCGACAAGCGCGGCTTTTCGGCGGCCGATTTCCGCAACTTCCATCCGGGTGGCAAGCTCGGCGCGCAACTCATGGTCGTGGGCGATCTGATGGGCAAGGGAGACTATATGCCGATCGTCGGGCCAACGGCATCGTTGCTGGAGGCGACCGTGGAAATGACCCGCAAGCGCTATGGCACCGCCGCCGTGGTGGACGATGCGGGCATCCTGCTTGGCGCATTTACTGACGGCGATCTGCGACGCAGCGTCAGCACGGCCAATCTGGACGACGCCGTGATGGCGCATATGAGCGAGGATCCGGTGACGATCGCGCCCGACATTCTCGCATCCGAGGCGCTCAAGATCATGAATGAGAACCAGATATCGGTTCTGTTCGTGGCCAAGGACCGAAAACTGGTCGGCCTTGTCCATGTGCACGATCTTCTTCGTGCAGGCGTCGCCTGATTTCAAAGGGGTTAGAACCAATATATGACTGATATGATCGTGATCCCGGCGCGTTACGGCTCCAAGCGCTTTCCGGGCAAGCCGCTGATGGAGATCGCCGGACACAGCCTGGTTTCACGGGTGCTGGATGTGGCCCGGCAGGCGGCAGCGCGGATGAAGAATGTCGACGTCGTCGTCGCCACCGACGATCAGCGTATCGTCGACCATGTCGAGGCGCTTGGCGGCGAGGCAGTGATGACCGCCAGCGAGATCAGTTCGGGCACCGGTCGCGCCCTGGCCGCCGCCCGCACGCGCGCGATTGCACCGGGGCAGGTCGTCAATCTTCAGGGCGACGCACCCTTCGTGCCTGTCGAAGTGGTGTGTCAGATGCTTGATGCGGCACGCGCCAGTGGCGACGCGATGGTGACGCCGGTGGTATCGCTCGGCTGGGACGATCTCGACGCGCTGCGGGAACATAAGAAGGCCGCTCCTTTCAGCGGGACGACCTGCGTTCGCGGGCCTGGAGACCGTGCGCTGTGGTTCTCCAAATCGATCCTGCCCGCGATTCGCGACGAGCAGAAGTTGCGGGCGACAATGGCGAAGTCGCCGGTGCTGCGGCATATCGGCCTTTATGCCTACAGCCTGTCAGCGCTCGAACGCTTCGAGGCCGCGCCCGAATCGCTCTACGAGACGCTGGAGGGGCTGGAACAGTTGCGCTTCTTCGAACTGGGCATACCGGTTCAGACGATCGAGATCGCGCCACCGCGCATTTCGATGAGCGGGATAGATACGCCCGAAGACGCAGGGCTCGCCGAAAGAATGATCGCCAAATTCGGTGATCCGTTCGTCGGGACGAGCGACGTCGGAGCGACCCAGTCCTGATGCGCCGGCTGTTCATCGTCCGCCATGGCAATACCTTCGGTCCTGGTGAAGCACCGCGCCGCGTAGGGGTGCGGACCGACATTCCGCTAGTCGAATCGGGCGAACGGCAGGCCGCGGCGCTGGGCGAATGGTTTGCGCGTGAGGGCATCAATTTCAATCGGGCGCTGTCGGGGCCTCTGATCCGCACGCGCCAGACCGCCCAGGCGATATTGAACGCAAGTGCGGAACCATGCGACCTGGGCATCGCCGACTTCCTGGCGGAGATCGATCATGGTCCGGATGAGAATGCGATAGAGGATGACGTGATCGATCGCATCGGCCATGATGCCATCGCCGCGTGGGACGAACGCGCTGAGGCGCCCGATGGTTGGCAGGTCGACCGTGAAGGCCGAATCGCCGCGTGGCGCGCCTTCCTCGCTGACGTCGTGCCGGGCAATAGCTTGCTCGTCACCAGCAACGGTGCGGCTCGCTTTGCGTTGCTGGCGACACAGGCCCTGGCCGAGCAGGCGCGCAGAACCGGCCGCAACCTCAAACTGCGTACCGGTGCCTATGGTGAAATCGAACAGCGAGGGCCCGACGACTTCACCATCGTCAGTTGGGATGAACGGCCGAAATGAACGTCAGAAAAAAGGGAGCTGAAGCCCCCTTTTTTTTTAATACTGCGAAATATTCCGCTCAGTAGCTCATGGAGGGCTGGCGCGATTTGGTAACCTTGTCGATCGCCGTCAGATCGGCGAGCAGATTGGGGATCCAGTCGAGCGGCAGCATGTTCGGGCCGTCCGACGGGGCGTTATCGGGGTCCTCATGCGCTTCGGCAAAGATCGCCGAGACGCCGACTGCCAGCGCTGCGCGGGCAAGAGCCGGTGCAAAGGCGCGCTTGCCGCCCGACGAACCGCCGCGACCGCCGGGCTCCTGCACCGAATGGGTGGCGTCGAACACGACCGGGTAGCCGGTCTCGGCCATCACCGGCAGTCCGCGGAAATCGCTGACCAGCGTATTATAGCCGAACGAGGTGCCGCGATCGCACAGCATGATCTTGTCATTGCCGGTCGATGCGATCTTGGCGGCGACATTGGCCATGTCCCAGGGCGCGAGGAACTGGCCCTTCTTGACGTTGATCGCAGCACCGCTGTTACCGGCGGCGAGCAGCAGGTCGGTCTGGCGGCACAGAAATGCCGGGATCTGGATGATATCGACCACAGAGCCGGCGACCGCGCACTGCTGTGCATCATGAATGTCGGTCAGCACCGGGCAACCCAGTTCATCACGGACATCGGCCAGAATGCGTAATCCTTCGTCGATGCCAATGCCGCGCTGGGCGTTGAGCGAAGTGCGGTTCGCCTTGTCGTAAGATGATTTGAAGATCAGCGAAACACCGGCCGCATCGCACTGCTTCTTCAATGTCGAAGCCACCATCAGCGCATGGTCGCGGCTTTCTATCTGGCATGGCCCGGAGATGAAGACGAATGGCTTGTCATTGGCAAATTCGACATCCCGCACCATGACAGACTTACGGCCATTTGCACTTTCAACCATCGTTACACCTCATTGATTTGCGGCCCCTCCTACTCTGCCGGTAAGAAAAGCGAAAGGGGGGGGCACGGTCGAATCTACCGCAAGTGCGAAGAGAAATACCTGAACCGTCGTCATGGCATTTCGCCGCATCAGGTCGGCCAGAATTGAGCCAGTTGTCGTACAGACGCTTCGGCCGCCGCGCGATCGGGCTCCTCATTCGCATCACCATAACCGAACCAGTCATCCTGCCCCACCTCCTGCACGACGATGCCGTCGCGCCGGGCAAGCATGGAAAGTGTGCCATAATAGGCGCCATAGGTGACGCCGGCCTGCGGGATCAGCCAGGCGATCTGCCCGCGCACCGGTACAATGCTTTCATCGCGCCATAACGCCCGCGCGCCGTAGCCTGTGCAGTTGATAACCACTTTCTGCTTCAGGCGCGACAGATCGTTCGGCGCGTGGAAGGTCATCGGCACCACCGTGCCCCCCGCGATCCGAAAATCGGTCATCAACTGATGTGCCAGATCGGCCACATTGAAGGTCAGCGAGCTGTTCCGCCGCACGAAGGCGGGGCGGAAGGGATGACTGCCAGGCGGCATTTCAACCGAGCGCGGCGTGATATCGTGCAGCCGGTGGTCAAGGCGTAGAAACTGGTCCGAGCGGGTTTCGACGGGCGAAGCGACTTGCGGTGAACCGGGGGCTGAATCGGACAGAATGTAGCGGTCGGTCCATTCGACGGGATCGCCCGGCAAGCCGAGATAGCTTTGAAAGTTGCTGAATGACGCGCGCGCCATCGCTTCCCAACGATCGGCGAATCCACCGTCAACCATCCCCTTCATCGCCACGCGCGAATCGGGTGACCATGTGCCCGTCGCCCTGGCCGACCGCACATCGGGGAACTGTTCCCTGGCGTATATGGTGACGTTCGCGCCGGCGCGCTGGGCGGTGAGCGCCGAAGACAAGCCCAGCGCACCGGCGCCGATCACCGCAATGTCCCTTGCCCCGTCGGCCATCGCCAGGCCGACTGCCAACTGAGCCGATCCCCAGCACAGCGACCAGCCGCTGCCGCCATGACCGTAATTGTGGACGACGCGCTTGGCGCCGACCTGCTCCACCTCGATCCGGGGACCCACCGCGCGAAAGGGCCGCAGGCACACGGTTACCCGAAACAGCCGGTCGGGCGTCGCGCGAATCGGGGCCGGCGACGCGCAAGCGCCGAGCGTCGCGCCACGCCCAACGCCCGGCGCCAGTGCGAACGCACCGGCCATGCCAGCGCCATGGAGAAACCGCCGCCGATCCATCAATCGCCTCCCTGGCCTGTGTCGCCTTTATCTTCAGGTGGAGGACGAACGACAAGGCGTTAACCGCAGCGCCGCACCAAGCGCCGCGAGCCGCGCATCCCGCTTGCGGCGGAGGGGGCGTCCGATCTAAGGATGATCGGACAATATAAACTGTCGCATCCAGTCGGGGACAGGCCCCGCATCCGTGCCGGGGGGAGTAGGTTGTGGCCATCGCATCGCGATTCATCTTGTGTGGCATCCTGCTGACGGCAATGCCGGCGAGCGCGCAGACCGTCCCGCCGGTGCTGGCCGACAGCTTTCCCGTGGGTCGGGGTGCTGGCGGCCAATGCCAGGCGCAAAGCAGCGGACGCGATCCCGCCATACGCGGCATGTTCGACCGCGCTTGGACGCTGGTGTGCCGCGATGCCGCGCGTCCCGTCGGCCAAATCTATGCTTTGCGTGACGCAGGCACGGACATGGATGCCCTGAACGCGCGAATCGCCAGCCCACGCGGCGCTGCAATTACCTGCGGTGGCGTGGGCGGCGTCACCTTGCCCGATATCGGCCTGACCATGACGCGCCAATGCACGCTGGCGGATAGCGCCCTGCCCTATCGCCTGCGCGTCATCCGTCGCGGCAAGGTCACTTATGTGGCGCAGGGGCTCGCCGCTTATGGCAACGCGCTCGATCTGGCCTTGCGCAGCGTGGTCACCAACCAGCTTATCGACGAGAAGGCTGAGATCACCTCGCTCGGCGGTACGGATACGGCTGCCTTCGCGCGATTGCAGGCAGCGACCGTCGATCCCTATACCGCGTTGGGGCAAGGCTATCGCCGCAATGCGTCGGGAGATTATACCCAGGCGGCCGAATATTTCGATACGCTGATCGACCGGCTCGCAACCGATCCCGACGAGACGGCCCTGTCGCCGGCGGAGCGAGCCATCAGGGCGCATGAATATGCGATCAACCGGGCGCTGCAACTGTCCAACCTGTCCGCGTTCGACCAGGCTGATGCATTGTTCGCCCAGGCGGAGCGCATCGACATGGCTGACCGGGTACAGTTGCGGCTGCGGCGTAATTTCCTGGCGATGCACGAAATCAACCGGGGCGACCTCGCCAGGGCAATCGTCATTCTCGACCGGCCTACCGCGGACCCCGCGCTAGAATTGTCGGACGAAGGTGGGCTGGTAGTGACGCCACGGGCGGCGGGCGAGATGAACGGATCACTGCCCACCGCCAAGGCGCTGGGCATGGTACAAGCCACCCGCCTGACGCCGGAAGAGCGCGCCGCCATCATCGACGCCCAGGCGGTGCAGCTTCGTGGCACGATCCAGCGCCTGCAGGGCGACCCGGCGGGAGCGCGCACGACGCTGGAGCGCGCGCTGGCCGATGCGATCGCCATTCGCGAAGGCCGGGTTGTTTCGATCATGCGGCTGCGCGCGCAACTGCTCGCCGAGATTGCGCTGACGCACGAGGCGCAGGGCGATCATGCCACGGCTGAGAGCCTGCTGCGCGAGGGTCTGGCGCTGATCGCTATCCACTATCCCGAAACCGTGGCGATGAACGGGGCGCAGGCGCGGGTCGCATCCTTCCTGGTACGGCACGGGCGCAAGGATGAGGCGCTGGCGCTGTATCGCGCCATCATCGCTTCGACGGTGGAAAACCAGTCGTTGCTAACCGGCCTGACAAACCAGCTTCAGCCTTATTTCGCGCTGTTGGCGGCCGAGATTCCGGCGCGCCCGGAATTGATCGAAGACCTGTTCACGGCCAGCCAGACGCTGGTACGACCCGGTGCGGCGGATTCGCTGGAGCAACTGTCGCGTAGCCTGGCTGCCGGGCCGGGCGATGCATCGCGCCTGTTCCGCCTTTCGCTTTCGCTCGGTCGCGATATCGAGCGCACCCGGATCGCCATCGCGCAGGCCAGTGATCAGGCGAGCCGTGATCCTGCGGCGGCGGCGCAGATCCCCGGATTGCAGCAGGCATTGAGCGCGCTGACGACCGAACAGACGCAGACGCTGGCGGCGCTTGGTGCCTATCCGCAATATCGCGCCGTATCCAAGTCGATCCTCTCGCTGGCCGACCTGCGTACGACCTTGCAGCCCGGCGAGGCCTATATGAAGCTCGCGCAGCTTAGCGATGGCATCTATGCGGTCTGGGTCGATGGCGATGGCGCGACGGGGTATCGCGTGCCGTTATCGACGGCCGATATGGCAGCTAAGATCGCGGGCCTTCGCGCCACCATTTCCACCGTCGAAAATGGCGCGCGGACGACCTATGCGCTTGACGTGCCGCTGGCGCGCGGGCTGTTCGTGGATCTGTTCGCCCCGGTCGACGAACGGCTCGCAAAGGTCCGGCATCTGATTTTCGAACCGGACGGCGCGATGTTGCAATTGCCGGTCAACCTTCTGATCGCCAGTCAACCGGGCGCGGACGCCTATATCGCGCGCATCGCCCGCCCTGGATCCGACGAATTCGACTTTCGCGGGATTGACTGGCTCGGGCGCAGTCGTGCCGTCAGCACGGCGCTGTCTGTGCGCGCGTTTCGCGACAGCCGGATTGCCAGTTCTTCGGCGGCGGCCAATGCCTATCTTGGCCTGGGCGAAAACGCCCGACCGCTGCTGACGCGCCCGGCCGCGCTGACGGCACCGGCGCCGGGCACGATCGATTGCAACTGGCCGCTCGCGCAATGGAACAGCCCGGTTTCATCGCGGGAGTTGCGTACGGCAGCATCGCAATTCAGCGCTGGCCAGGCGCAATTGCTGACTGGCGGCAGCTTCACCGATACCGCGCTGCTCGGCCGTAGCGATCTCGATTCATTCCGCATCCTGCATTTTGCAACGCACGGACTGGTGACTGCGCCGCGCCCGGTGTGTCCCGCCCGCCCAGCCCTGCTCACGTCCTTTGGCGCCGCGGGCCAATCAAACGGGCTGCTCGACTTTCAGGAAATCTTCAACCTGCGGCTCGATGCCGATCTGGTCATTCTGTCCGCTTGCGACACCGCCGGCGCCGCGAGCGCGAGCGAAACGCGCGCGGCGGGCCTGTCGGGCCGGGGTGGCGCGCTCGACGGGCTGGTGCGCGCGTTCATCGGCGCCGGGGGGCGTTCGGTGATTGCCAGTCACTGGCCCGCACCGGACGAATATAGGGCGACCGAGCGGCTGATGACCGGACTGTTCGCCGCTCCGCGTGGTGCGTCGATGGGAGAGGCGCTGCGCCGTGCGCAGGTCGTGCTGATGGACCAGCCGGAAACATCGCACCCTTTCTACTGGTCGGGATTCGCTCTGATAGGCGATGGCGCGCGGCCGCTGATCGCCACCCAGTGACGCTTTCCTGATGGACTGGCTGCGCCACTGGCCCCGCCGGATCGCTCGCATCGTCAATGATGCGGGGACACTGCGGCTTGTGTTGACCGGTTTCCTGCTCGTCGCCGCGCTGATGGTAGCGCGCAGCAGCTGGGATCTGCCGGTGGCCGGCGACGCCGAGGCGGGCCTCTACGACTTTCGCTTGAAGGCCCTTGCGCCACGCGTCGATCAGGATCCACGCATCGCGATGGTCGTCTATAATGACGACACGCTGCTGGCGACGCGCAAGCGGTCGCCGCTCGACCGGGCGATACTGGCGCGGGCACTGGCGTCGCTCGACGGCATGGGCGCAAAATCGATCGGCATCGATATCCTGTTCGACCAGCCGCAGGATGAGGATGACGCGCTGATTGCGCAATTGCGAGCGATGCGTACGCCGACCTGGATCGGCTATGCCGAGATCGCGGGCAATGCTGACCAGATCAGCTGGAACCAGCAAGAATTTCTCGAACAGTTCATCAAGCGCGCGGGCACCATTCGCACCCGGCCGGCGAGCATCCGGTTGATCGCCGATCCCGACAATGTGATGCGCCGCTGGCCCGACCATAACAGCGACCTGCCGCCGATGCTGGTGTCGGCCATGTCGCCCCGGCATGCGCTGATGGGATATCAGGGCGGCATCCGCTATCGCGAGCCGCTCGATCCTGATCGCGACGTATTCCTCAAATTTCCGATAGATACGGTGGCCGATCCTGAACTCGCGCCGATCTTTACCAGCCAGTTTCGCGGGCGGCACGTACTGATCGGTGGCGACATCGTCGATATCGATCGCTTCGACACGCCGATGAGTCCCTATAGCGGCAAGACGATGATCGGGCTGGAGGTCCATGCCACGATGCTGGCGCAGGCGCTGGACGGCGCGCGGCTGCCGGACCTTCCCGGCTGGTTGCTCTGGACGATCGCGCTGTTGGTCGTCGCCCTGGCGATGCTGACCAGCCTGGCCGAATTGCGCTGGTGGCAATTGGCGCCGTTATTGTTGGTTCAGGCGGCGCTGTTCGGCATATTCCCCTTCTGGTTGCAGGCAAAAGGTTGGGACACGCTGGAACTGCCCGCGATCGGATGGGGGGCGGGATGGGTGCTGGCCTTCGCCGCGACCGGATCGGCGGCGCGCGCGGTCGGCTCGCAGCAGCGCCGGTTCGCCCAGTCGGCGCTCGGCAAATATCTGCCGCGGGCGATCGCCGAACAGATATTGGCTGACCCGGCGCAGCTTGCGCTTCACGGCGAAAATCGCGAGATCTTTGTTGTGTTCACTGATCTGGAAGGCTTCACCAAGCTGAGCCACGCCATCCCCCCGGCGCAGGTGGCAACGATCATCAATCGCTATCTCGACATCATGAGCGACATCGTCCTCAATCATGGCGGAACGATTGACAAGTTCGTGGGCGATGCGGTCGTCGCATTCTGGGGAGCACCGATCGCCGATTCGATGGACGGGACCAACGCCGCCAGGGCCGCTTGGGCGATGTACCAGGCGGGCGAAGAGTTTCGCGTCACTGCGTCGGCCGACCTGCCCGAAGGCGTGCCGCCAATCGGGAAGACGCGGGTGGGCCTGCATTTCGGGGAAGCGACCGTCGGCAATTTCGGCGGCAAGGGACGAATGCAATATACAGCGCTTGGCGACAGCATGAACACCGCGTCCCGGCTGGAGGCGGTGAACAAGATATTGGACAGCGGCATGATCGCCAGTCGCGAGGCGGCCGACCGGTCCGGGCTGGACTGGTGGCGACCGATGGGACGCATCGTCGTGCGCGGTCGCGCCAAGCCTATCGAAATCATGGAACCGGCCCCGGATTTTCCCGCCAGTGACATGGATCACTTACGCGCGCTGATGGCCGCGCTAAAAGCAGGGGACGGAACGGCGATGGCCGGTCTGGCGGCGCTGGCGGGGCGACATCCCGCTGATGCCGCGCTCCAGAATCTGCTATATCGGCTGAACGCGCAAAAGGATGGAAATGCTTATGTTACAGGGTAGAAGACTGGCGGTCTTGCTGGCCGCCCTTTCATTGGGCCAAGTTGTCCCCGCCGCCGCCGAGAGCCTGGTCGTGCGAGCGTCCGGCCCGTCGGCCAAGGCCTATCCAGCCGGCGCAAAACTTGCCGATGCCGCGCGCATCACGCTTAAGGCCGGCGATGTCCTGACATTGCTCGACGGACGAGGCACGCGCACGCTGCGCGGGCCCGGCAGCTTTGCGGTGGCCGGGCCAGTCTCCGCCGGCACCGACAGCCGCACCAGCCTGTCGTCGCTGCTGGAAACCAAGCGCGTGCGCCGCGCCCGTACCGGAGCGGTGCGCGGAACAGACGGCGCGGGCCAGCCGTCGCGCAATCCCAGCATCTGGTATGTCGACGTCAGCCAGTCGTCGACCATCTGTGTCGCCGATCCCGCCAATCTGCGCCTGTGGCGCCCCGACAGCGTAAATGCCATCACGCTGACCGCGACCCCGTTCGCCGGAGGAAAAGCTGGCTCCATCCTGTTCGGCGCGGGCGAAGCGACAACTGCCTGGCCCGCGAGCCTGCCGGTCGTCGACGGCGCAGCCTATCGTCTTGGCTGGCCCGGTGCCAAGCAAGCCGTGGCGATCCGCTTTGCCCTGATGAACTCTGCTTCGGAAGGCCTGGAGGACACCGCCGCCACGCTGATCGAACGCAAATGTGACGCTCAGCTCGACTTGCTGGTCGAAACGGTGGCGCTGCCCGATCCGGCTCCTGCATCGCCGGGCGGTTGAGCGTCCGGCTTGTCAGTCCGGCAACGGCCTGATAAGCCCGAGGGATATAATGAAACGCCGTTAAAGGGCGGTAAAAACAGGCAATCTGGTCGTATATTTAACGGCTCCGGCGCGAGCCGGTTGCACTTTACGGACGGCGGGGGCGACGCTGTTTTCATGCTTTGACGCGACCAGGGGGTTTGGAGTGTTCAACAGGCGTTCGACTTTGGCTCTGGCGATGTTGATGCTGCCGGCAGCGTTGCTCGTCCCCGCGTCCGCACTGGCGCAAGGAGCGCCAACGCGCGAGGAACTGCGCCCCGACGAGCGCTTGCCTGAACCCGCCGCCCGACCCGGCCGGTTAACGGTCGATGGCGACATGGAGCGGGCGGCCTGCCCGCTTGACGATCCGCGCTATGCGGCCGTCACCATGAATTTCGCCGATGTCCGGTTCAACGGCCTTTCGGTGCTTGATCCCGCAGCGTTGCGCGACAGCTGGACGAACGAGGCCGGCCGCGACGTTCCCGTTGCCACGGTCTGCACCATTCGCGATCGGGCGGCGACGGCGTTGCGGGCGATGGGCTATCTCGCGGCGGTGCAGGTGCCACCGCAGCGCATCGACAAGGGCGGCACGATCGTCCTCGACGTCCTGATGGCAAAGCTGGTCGCGATCGAGGTGCGGGGTGACGCCGGCAATGGCGAGCGGCTGGTCGCCGCGCATCTGGAGGCCTTGAAGGCGCAGCCGGTGTTCAACGTGCATGCCGCCGAACGCCATCTGCTGCTGGCCCGCGACCTGCCGGGCTATGACGTCCGACTGTCGCTGCGCCCGGCGGGCACGGCGCCGGGCGAAGTTGTCGGCACGGTGCAGGTGACGAGGCAGCAGGTTCAACTGGACGTCAACATCCAGAATTGGGGGTCGCGAGCGGTCGGCCGGTTCGGCGGGCTTGCGCGGCTTCAGCTGAACGATCTGACCGGGATGGGCGATGCGACCACGCTCGCCATCTTCAATACGTTCGACACGCGCGAACAGACCGTCTTGCAGGCGGGTCACAGCTTTGCGATCGGGGCGAGCGGGCTGCGCGCTTCGGGAGATTTCACCTATGCCTGGAGCCGGCCGGACGTGCTTGGCGGCGGGCTCAAGTCTGAAACGATGATCGTCACCGCCGCGCTCAGTTATCCGCTTGTCCGGCGGCAAGCGAGCAATGTGGTGCTGTCCGGCGGGTTCGACCTCATCGACCAGGATGTCGAGGCGCTGGGCGCACCGCTCAGCCGCGACCGGCTGCGCGTGTTGTTCGCGCGGGCCGAAGCTGACCTGATCGATTCCGCCAGCCTCACCAGCACCATCGGCTATTCGGCGTTCGAGCCTCGCTGGCGGCTGGGCGGTCATATCGAAGTGCGTCAGGGGATTTCCGGCCTGGGGGCAAGCGAGCGTTGCGGCCCCGCGCCTACCTTTGCCGGATGCCTGCCCCCCGCCACGCCGACCAGTCGCATCGGCGGCGATCCGAGCGCTTTCGTCCTGCGCGCGGGTGCCGCGGCGGAATTCCGACCAATCCCGAACATTACGTTCAGCCTGTCTCCTCGGCTCCAGTATAGTCCCAGCGCGCTGTTGACCTATGAAGAAGTGAGCGCGGGCAATTATACCGCCGGACGCGGCTATGATCCCGGCACGCTGACCGGCGACAGCGGCGCGGGCTACAGCTTCGAACTGCGCTACGGATCGCTGATGCCGCGTTCCATCAACGATGTGGCTCTCCAGCCCTTCGCCTTTTTCGATGCGATGTGGATATGGAATGAGGATGGGCCGGACAACCGGCTCTATTCGACGGGCGGGGGTTTACGGGCCCAGTGGGGCGCGCACGGGCGCATCGACCTGACCGCCGCGACGCCGCTTCGACGAGTTGCGGGCTACGACCGTGGCGACTGGCGCGTGCTGCTGTCGATTACCGCTCAACTCTTTCCGTGGAACCGCTGATGCCCGGCTTGCTCCCCCGCTCGACCCGCCGCCCCCTGTCCCTTCTTGGTGGCAGCGCGGTCGCCGCCCTGGCCGTGGCGCTCGCCGCCGCAGCGCCTGCCTCGGCGCAGGGACTGCTGGGCACTGGCATCGTGGTGGGCGGCGACGCGAACGCGCAGATCTTTACCTCGCCGAACCAGACCAACATCCTCGTCAACCAGAATCAGGCGATCATCGACTGGACGCCCACCGACGCAGGGTCCGCCGGCCCGATAGATTTCCTGCCTGCCGGCAACAGCGCCTTTTTCGACGCGAACAGCACAGTCAGCGACTTCACCGTTCTCAATCGCATCCAGCCCCGGGCCGGCAGCACCGGCGTCCCGGTGGACCGGCTGATCGAAGTGAACGGGCTGGTCCAATCGCGAACCGGCAATGCGATCGGGGGCAATGTCTGGTTCTACTCGCCGGGCGGCATATTGGTCGGATCGACCGGCGTGTTCGATGTCGGCGGCCTGGTGCTGACCAGCAACGCGATCGACGTGACCGGCGGCCTGTTCGGTGCCGATGGCGAGATTCGATTCCGGGGAGCAGCCGACAGTAGCGCCAGCGTCACCATAGCCGGCGGGGCGCAAATCAACGCCCCGGCAAGCGGTGGTTATGTCGCGATGGTCGCGCCGCGCGTGACGATGAGCGGGACGGTTCGGACCAACGGATCGACCGCCTATGTCGGCGCTGAGCAGGCCGACCTGCGGATCAATGGCGGATTGTTCGACATCACCATGACCGTTGGCACGACCGACGCGCATGGCGTCGTGCATGACGGTACGACCACCGGTCCCGCGTCGGCACCTGTAGGATCGCTGGCCGATCCGCAGCGCATCTTCATGGTTGCGATGCCCAAGAATCAGGCAATGACCATGCTGCTGTCCGGTGCCATGGGCTATACGCCAGCGGCTTCGGCATCGCAGGAGGGCAGCGCGATCATATTGTCGGCCGCGCATAACATCGCTGGTGGCGACATCGTCGAAACCAACGACAACTCGCAAGAACCCAGCGCGCTTGTCATAGGCACCACCGACTTTTCATCGGCGGTCACGGGCCGAGCGTCGGGGGCCATTACCATCGATCCCGGTGCAGGCGGCACGACGCTGTTCCGGTCGACCGCCGGCTTCACCGCACAAGGACCGATCAGCCTGACCACCGCGTCGGCAGAGACCGTGCGCGCGCAGGAAGGATTGTCGCTCACATCCGTCAGGCCGACCGGCGGCGGAACGATCGCGGTGACATCGGCCGGAACGATCGACCTGGGCGCGACGACGCTGACGCTCAACGCCCGTGACGACAATGCAGATCTGTCGGGCAACAGCATCGGCGGCAATATAGCGGTAACGGCTGCGGGCGGCACAATCACCGCGGGACGGATCGACGCGGATGCGACCGCATCGGGCGGCGGCGGAGTCAATACGCGGGGCGGGACGGTCGATATCGGGGCTATTTCCGGCGGATCGATCACGATCGACAAGCTGGTCGCCCGCGCCAGCGGCGATGCCCTGTTCGATACGAGTTCGATCCCGGTCAATGGCGGCAACGCGGTGGGCGGAACGATCCGCATCACCGGCGCTGGCGGCACGCTGACGCTGGGTCAGGTCGAACTGACCGCGCAGGCCACCGGCGGCCTGTCCACCTCAGGACAGGGCGGGTCCGCGACCGGGGGCAATATCCTGGTCGATATATTGTCCGGCAGCCACCAGTGGTCGAGCCTGTTCGCGGACACCAGCACGTCCGCCGGCTTTGCGGACAATGGCGGCATCAGCGGCGGCGCCGGGGGTGGCGTCGACGGCATCATCGTGAATGTTACCGGCGCGAACACTTTGCTCGACATTACCGGGTCGGTGTCGGCCTATGCCAGCGCCAATGCCTTTGGCGGCGGAGCCACCCCCACGGTCGTGCGCGGCGGAGCGGTGGCGTTCAATGCCGATAGTGGCGGCACCTTGCGCGTTGCTCGCGACCTTTATGCCGCGACGCGCGGACAGGGCGACTTTTTGAGCGCCGCCAGCACAACGCCGGTGACCCCCAACAGCTTTGGCGGAACGATCGCGGTTCATGCCCGAAATGGCAGGATAGAGGTCGGTTCGCTTTTCCTTGATGCTGGCGCGGCGGCGGGCTTTGGCGATAGCGTGGCCGGACCCGCTCAGGCTGGCTCGATCGAATTGTTCGTGCGCGGCGATACCGTTTCACCCGGTGCAGTGGTCATGGGCGATTGCGTTAATTCCGCCTGTTCTCTGCTGGCCTCAGCCGTCGGAGGGTCTGGCGCGGTCGGCTCCGACGCGACAGGCGGGACGATCACCATCCGCAACGAAGGCGGGTTGTTGTCCGCGCCCGGTACGTTCAATGTCGAAGCGGACGGTCGCGCCGGCCGCGCGAACGGATCGGGCATGGGCGGAAACGGCCAGGGTGGCGTCATCGCCATCGAACAGACGGGCGGCCAAACGCTGTTCGGCGATGTGTTCGTCCGGGCAATTGGCTCGGCGTCTTCGGTCGGCGAAGGCACATTTTTCGATATCGGCAATGGCGGCACCGGCACCGGCGGCCAGATCGACATCGGCCTGGCGAGCGGCAGCCTTCGTGCGAATATTTTGCGCGCGTCGGCGGATGGCGAAGGGGGCTATGCCGGCACGAATTGCATCGGATGCAGCGCGAGCGACATCCCCTATGTCGCGGGGGACGGCTTTGGTGGACGGACCGAATTCGCGCTGACGGGCGGCACGGCGACTGTCGATTTTGTCCGCCTGTCCGCCGATGGTTTTGGCGGGTCCGCGGGCGCTGGCAACGTCATGTCGGGCGAAATCCCCGGCGTCACCGGCGCTGCCACCGGGGGTACAGTCATTTTGACGGCACAGGGGGGCAGCATGACATCCCCCACAATCACGCTGCACGCCAACGGCATCGGCGGCAGCAGCGTGTTTACAGGCGGGAGCGGTCAACGCGGCAGCTCTGTTCCAGGCGGAACTGGACGCGGCGGATCCGCCAGCTTCGTCATGAACGCGGGCGGCGATGCAATGATCGACTCCAACGACCTGACGGTCGAGGCCGAAGGCGTGGGGAGCGTTTCTGAAAGTGGCGGCGACGGCGTTGGGGGCGCTGTCAGCATTGCCCTGCGCAACGGCAGACTGGTCGCTGCGTCCATTCAGGCAAGGGCCTCGGGGCGCGGTAGCGACGGCGCGGACCTATATGCAGGCGACGGCGGCGATGGAACGGGTGGAACGACAAACATTGTCATTGCAAATGGCAACCATGGCATCGCTTCAATCGAGACCTATGCGGAGGGAAGAGCTGGTGAGGGCGGATCTTCCTCCATCGGCGGTGTCGCGGATGACGCAGGTGGCACTGGCGGGAACGGCCTTGGCGGCGCTGCATCCGTACAAATTAGCACGGATATCGAGCTTGCTCAGCTTGCAATCAGCGCCGATGGGACAGGATTTCACGGCGGCGATGGCCTTGTCAGGGGTGGAGCCGGCGGCGACGGCCGGGGCGGCAGAGCGAATCTCGATGTTATCGGGGGGAATGTAACCATAGGGACCGTGGCGGTCGTCGCCAGGGGAACCGGCAGCCATGATCGTAACGGTTTGGGTCCCCTGTCAACGCCCCACGATTCGGCCTTGGGCATTGGCGGCGAAGCTGGTGCGCTGGTAACCGGCGCAAGTACATCTCTTGTTGTCCAGTCCCTGGAAACTTCTGCCGACGGAATGAGCGGCGTGCCAAATTCGTCCGGCGCATCTACCCAGCCGAGCGGATCGCGCGGCGGCATCGCCCGGACGGAAATCATGTCGGGCGGATCGCTATCGGCGGCGACGTTGCTTAGCGTATCCGCACAGGCCGGTCAGATGCTGGACCCGCAAAGCGCCGATTTCGAAGCGATAGGTGGCAGAGCATCTTTCGTTGTCGACGGCGGGACCGTTCGATCGCAGGCAGGCGCGCAACTGACAATCAGCAGTTGGGGATCTGGCTTTCAGGCAAGCGGGGGCACGAGCGAACTGCTGCTCAACGATGCCAATATCTCGCTACCTGCAGTTTCCCTTTACGCCAACGCGAGGGCGAATGCTTCGGGAACGGAAACGGCCGGCACCGTTCGCATACGCAATGAGGGCAGTTCATCAGTATCGCGCCAGGCGGCGTCGATCCTGGCTGAGTCCTCTGCCGTTACTCATGGAACCGCCGGCAGCATCAGCCTGGCCGACACGGCGGGCGCGCCGTTGACGCTGAGCGGCGCTTTGGTTCTGCGAAATGCCGGCACGGTCGATGCGAATGACAGCTTCATCGATGTCAGCGCGAGTCAGGGTGCAATCACGGCCGGGAATATTGCCATCGACAGCAGCGGTCCGCTGACCTTGCGCTTTGCGAACGGCGGCGGCTTGCGGACGAGCGGTGACGCCGACCTCGCAAGCAATCGCGCCATTGCGCTCACGCACGGCGACCGCACGGCAGCAAGCGATTCGCTGGCCGCTGGCGACCGGTTGCTGATCGTCGCCCAGGGTAACGTGACCGGCGGCTTGAACAGCCAGATCCGCGCGGGCGGATCAGCGGTGGTTGAATCGCAAGCAGGGTCGATCAGGCTCGCACGGCTCGCTGCGGGTGGCGACATCAACCTGCGGGCGCTTTCAGGCGAGATTTCGGTCAACGAAGACCTCGCCGCCGGCGGGCTGGTGGATGCCAGTGCGCCGCTTGGCGTGGCATTGCGCGCGCTCGGAAACCTGCGCGCGGCAACGACCGCCGGGGCGAACGGCGCGATCACCGTTCTTGCCGATGGCGCTTTGACGCTCGATCGGGCGGAAGGATCGGCGCTGGCCGCGGAAGCGGGAGGCGACCTGATCGTCCGGAACGCGACCGTTGGCACAGAGGATATCCGCGCGACCAGCCGCAGCGGCTCGGTCAGCCTGACCGATGCGACCGCAGCGAAGGACATCGTCGTCCGCGCGGGCGCCGATACAGCCATCGGCGGCTCCGTTCGTGCCCCCGCGCTGGTCGATATCGCCGCTACTGGAACGGCGAGGGTCGACGGCCAGTTGACCGGCGGCCGGGTCATCATCGGGTCAGGCGACATCATCCTATCTTCAGGCGGCGGCGTCCTGGCGGCTGTCGATGCGCCCGGCACCACCGGCGTGCTGACGCTCAACGCCACTGGCGCCGGCACGACATTTATCGGCGGCCCCGACCGCGCTGGCAGCTACAGCTTGTCGGGAACGGAAATGGCCGCGCTTCGCGGTGAGCGGATCACGATCAACGCGCCGGGCAATACAGAAGTCGGTAGCTTCACGATGGCCGGGGGCGCGAATGGCAACTTCGCCGATGGCGGTGTGCTGTCGATCATCACGCCCGACACTATACGGATCAATGGAGCGGTGCGGCTGAACGCAATGCAGCGCGAAACGAAGTTCGTGCTGGAAGCCAACGAGCGCATCACCATGGATCCCGCGACAGGTTCGATAGACTTGCGCCTGGACGACACGGGCGCGCTCGGCGGGCATCTGTCGATGCGCTCCAATGGCATTTATGTCGCCACCGACGCGGCGATTGCCGCAATAGCCGGACAGACCGACACCCGCGCGATCGACGCGCGGCTGGCGCGGAATGACGGCATCGTTCGGCCCGACAATATAGTGCGCGCAATCGATATCACGCTCGATGTAAATGAAGGGGCCTATGTCCAGAATGTCGGCGCGGGACTTGCCCATGTCGACCGCCGGGGCTTCCTGTCGACCGGCAGCACTCTTGAGATCAACACCGCCAGTGCCGCCACGCGGATCGTCATCAATGGCCAGTTGGAAGGTGACGGCACGCCTGCGCCGATCCTGAGCGGACTGGACGTGACGCCGATCATCATGGTCAACGGTGTGCGCGGACCTGTAGATGGGCTGTTCGACCAGCGATCGACCGTCAACGGCTGTCTGCTGGTCAATCCGGGCAGCTGCCGCGCGTCCTTCCGCGATGACAGGGGCGGCGGCCAGTTGGTTCGCGATACATTCGATCTGGTTTTGGATACCGATCCTTTCACCCGATTTGCGCCGCCCTTCGCGATCGCCGAGATCGAACTGCGGGATGTGGAGCCGCGCGGCTACCCGCCACTGATCGACGAACCGGTGACAGGCGCGGGCAACGACGATCTGTGGCAATGCGACCGTGACGAACCGGCGTGCCCGGCGCCCAAACCGTAACGAAAATCCTGACCATCCGCCAATATGGGGCTGTTCCTTCACAGGGCATTGGCGCAAGAAGGGTCCGGGGGCATGGACATGAGAATAGCGCGCTTGACCCGCTATACACGGATGGCGACTGCAGGCGTGCTGCTGGCGTTGATTTGCCTGTACGCGATGTCGGCTGACGTGCCGGGTCGCACGAAATCAGCCATTGCTGCCCCAACCGCAACAGCCGCTTATCAGGGTGTCGCCTCCTGCGCAGGCTCGACCTGTCACGGCAGGATGGTGGGCGACGGCAAGGCCGTTCGCCAGGATGAACTGGCGCGGTGGCAGGAGCCGTCCACGCCGGGTGGCGCCCACAGCCGGGCCTTTGCCGTGCTGGCCGGCACACGCGGTCGCCAGATCGCGGCGACGCTGGGGCTGGGCGATCCGATGCGAGCGAAGGAATGCCTGGGCTGTCACGCCTCTCCCACAGCCGGTTCGCAAGGCGCGCGCTTCCGCATAGAGGACGGCGTGGGTTGCGAAACCTGCCATGGTCCATCAGGCGGTTGGATCGCATCGCATTATGCCGCCGGCGCATCCCACGCAGCCAATATCGCAGCCGGCATGATTCCGTTGGAACGACCGCAGGCGCGCGCGGCGGTGTGCCTGGATTGCCATTATGGCAGTGCCCACGCCGGGCAGTTCGTCAGCCATGGCATGATGGCGGCGGGCCATCCGCGCATCAGTTTCGAATTGGACCTGTTTTCGACGTTGCAGGCGCATCATGCCGAAGATGGCGATTATATCGCCCGCAAGGGACGCAGCGACGGGGTCGCGCTATGGGCGGTAGGCCAGGCGATGGCGCTGGAACGGGCACTGACCCTCTATGCCGGGCCGCGCGGGACCCAAGGGGTATTTCCCGAATTTACATTCTTCGATTGCCACAGCTGCCATCGCCGCATTTATGATCAGGCGGACCGGATGATGACCTGGGAAGTCAACCCCGGTCGCCCGATCCCTGCCGGGATGCCGCCGTTCAACGACGAAAATGCGATCCTGCTGCTCGCCGCGGCAAAGGTTGTCGCGCCCGCGCTCGCGGCGCGGCTCGACAATGACAGCCGGATATTTCACGCCGCGCTCGCTCTTGATCGCCCCGCCGCTGCCGCCGCCGCCCTTCGGCTGGCGGGGACGGCACGGATGCTGGCCGACGCGCTGGCCAATGCGCGCGGCGACATGGCATTCGCGATCACCGACCAGATAGCGGGAAGCGCGATCGGCCCCCGCTTCACCGACTATGCAGGATCGGCGCAGGCGGTGATGGCGGTCGACACGCTGCTCAATGCGCTGGTGCGATCGGGCCGCGTGACGGTAGGCGCGGCAGCGGGGATCCGCGGCGATATCAACCGCGCCTATGCGGCGGTGCGTGATCCCAACGGCTATCGGCCGTCCGATTTCCGGGCGGCACTGGGCCGTGCGACGCAAGCCATAGGGGCGCTGCGGTGAGCCAGCACGGAAAGCGCGCGCCCTTCGGCCTTTCAAGCGGCCCTGTCCCGCCAGGGACGGACAAGGCTTCGAATAGCGTGGCGCGAACGGGATTCGGCTTTGTGACACTTGCCGCCCTCATGCTCGCATCTTGCGGCGGCGGCGACAGCGCTTCATCCCCTACCCCGGCACCGACGCCTGCGCCCACTCCCGCCCCCGCCGGCGTCTATGCCGTTCCGGCGCAGGAGGCGCTGAGCGTCGCCGATGTCGAGAGCATAGTCGCACGCGCCGCCGCAGAGGCGCAGATTCGCGGGATGCCCGCCGTCATCGCCGTCAGCGACCGGGTCGGCAACATTCTTGCCGTCTTCCGCATGACAGGCGCGCGCGCTACAGCGACCACCAGCGCCGCGCCCAACGGCGCCAATATGGATGCGCAAAACCTGACCGTGCCAGCCGAGGCGGGCGCGATCGCCAAGGCGATTACCGGAGCCTATCTGTCGAGCGGCGGCAACGCCTTTTCGACCCGCACCGCCAGCCAGATCGTGCAGCCCCATTTCCCGCCGGCCCCCACCACGGCCGGGTTGGAAAGCGGCCCCCTGTTTGGGGTGCAGTTCAGCCAGCTCCCCTGTTCGGACCTTGCTACGCGCTTCGTTTCGTCGGGCGCGACTGCGATGATCGGGCCGAAACGGTCCCCGCTCGGCCTTTCCGCTGATCCCGGCGGCTTTCCGCTCTACAAGAATGGCGTGCTCGTCGGCGGCATCGGCGTGATGGCGGACGGCCTCTATGGCTTCGATGCCGACACGCTCGATATCGATAATGATGCGGAGGAGCATATCGCGCTTGCCGGCACGGTCGGCTTCGAGGCGCCCGAAGCCATTCGCGCCAACCGGATCACGGTAGACGGCGCGTCGCTCCGCTACAGCGACGCCGATTATGCCGCGCTGCGTGCCGCTGGCTCACCAAGTTATGCCGCGACCACTCCGGCGCTGGGCGCTCTCGTCGCGGTGCGTGGCTATTATGGCGATCCTGCCCCGGCGATCATCGCGGGGGCAGCCTATGGCGCTGAAACATCGGGCGTCCGAAAGGCGCGCGCCGCCGAGTTCTCCAATATCGACGCCTTCATCCTGAGCGACGGTGCCGGCGGCAATCGCTATCAGGCTCGCGCCGGGACCGATGGAGGGCTGAGCGCCTCCCAATCCGCCGCATTGCTGGAAGAAGCGTTCAAGGTCATGGCCCGTGCGCGCGCGCAGATACGCCAGCCGCTCGACAGCCGCGCGCAGGTATCCATATCGCTGGTCGATACGCGCGGCGCGGTACTGGGGCTGGTGCGATCTCCCGACGCACCGCTGTTCGGCATCGATGTGGCATTGCAAAAGGCACGCACAGCCGCCTTCTTCTCTGGCCCCACCGCCGATGCCGACCTGTCCGCGCATCCGAGCGCAGATGTGCGCGGCTTCGTGCGCGCGCTCGAAGACTTTCTTGCTGAGCCCAACAGCCTGAACGGCAAATTCGCGATGACCGCGCGCAGCATCGGCAATCTCGCCCGGCCCTATTTTCCCGATGGGGAGGTTGGCAGGCCGCACGGCCCCCTGTCGCGCCCGATCGCGCAGTTCAATCCTTTTTCCACCGGCCTGCAATCGGCGCTGGTCGTCGGCGATATTGCCGCGCACCTTGCTTTCGTCACCGGCGCCTCGGCAACCGATACGGCCCAACGGTGCGCGGCCCAGGACAAACTTGCCAACGGTATTCAGATATTCCCCGGCGCGGTGCCGGTCTATCTGGGGGACCGTTTGGTTGGCGGCCTGGGCGTCTCGGGCGATGGCATCGATCAGGACGATATGATCAGCTTTCTGGGCCTGGCCAATGGCGGACAACGCGTGAATGGGCCGTCCAACGCGCCTGCCGCGATCCGCGCCGACCAGATCGTCGTTGCGGTCGGCGCCGGAGTGCGGCTGCGCTATGTCAGCTGCCCCTTCGCGCCCTTGCTCGACAGCAGTGCCAACAATGTCTGTCAGGGGCTATAGCGGTGGCCGTGAACGCTTTCCTGCCGGTGATCGCGGCATTGGCTGCCCAGCCCCCCGAACCGCCGCCCCCGCCGCCGCCCGACAATTGGGAAGAGATTCTTCAGGGCGATGAAGATGGTTCGATCGATGGCCGCCGCCGCCCCGGCTATGAAGCCGACCTGCCCGATCGGGTGACCCAGGACAATGTGGGTGCGATCATGGCCCCGCCGCCCGAAGCCTTTCCCACCGATCAGGTCCCGGTGCCCGACCGCTGGCGGCTGATCGAAAGCCTGGGCGTCGTCAAGGAACGCTGGTTCGATCCCTATAACCAGAATAGTCTCAAGGGCGATCGGCCGATCGACCGGGCGAAGGCCAAATGGTTACCGATCAAGGGCGACGACTGGTTCCTTGTCGCCAATGCGGTCAGTGACACGGTGCTGGAGCCGCGCACATTTCCGATTCCGGTAGGCGTCCAGACCACGCAGCGCCCCGGCAGCCTCGATGTGTTCGGCAAGGATGCGAGTTTCGTCGCTTCGCAAAGCTTCATCGGCGGCGTCGCGCTGATCAAGGGGGCGACCGCATTCAAACCGCCTGATATCGAATATCGCCTGACGCTCGCCCTCAATGCCTCCTATGTGAACGTTCCCGAGCGACGCGTGCTGTTCGTCGAGCCGTCAAGACCCAGTCACAGGACCGATCATTTCCTGGGCGTACAGGAAGCGTTTATCGACAAACATCTGGGCAACAGTTCGGACCGCTATGATTTCTATTCAATCCGTATCGGCATCCAGCCGATCCAGTCGGATTTTCGCGGCTTCCTGTTCAACGACCAGCAGCTTGGCATCCGCCTGTTCGGCAATCGCGACAATAACCGGTTCCAGTTCAACCTCGCGGCTTTCTGGCGACTGGAAAAAGACACCAACTCGGGTCTCAATTCGGTAGTGCAAAGCCCACGCGACGATTTCGTGTTTCTCGCCAATCTGTATCGGCAGGATTTCCTGATCCCCGGCCTCACCAGCCAGGTGACGGTAGTTTACAACATGAATCGCGAAAAGGGCGATGTGGAGATAGACGATAATGGCTTTCCGGTCAGACCGGCATTGCTCGGTACGCTGCGCGGGCGCGCCTATGACGTCGTCTATCTGGGCTACAATGCCGACGGACGGATCGGTCGGTTGAACCTGACTGCGTCGGCCTACGCCGCATTGGGACAGGATCGCGACAATTTTTTCACCGGGCGCAAGGCGGATATCCGCGCAGTCTTTGCAGCGGCGGAGTTGAGCTACGATGTCGACTGGATGCGTTTTCGCCTATCGGGCCTCTATGCCAGCGGCGACAGCAATCCCTATGACGACAAGGAAACCGGGTTCGATGCGATCTTCGAAAATCCGGTCTTTGCCGGAGCGGACACGAGCTACTGGATACGCCAGAGCATTCCCTTCGCCGGCGGCGGGCGCGTCATTGGCGTCAACGGACGCAATGGCGTGCTCAATTCGCTCCGATCGTCCAAGGAACAGGGCCAGTCCAATTTCAACAATCCCGGTACGATGCTGGTCGGCGCGGGCGCGGATTTCGACCTGACGCCAACGCTGCGCCTGTCGGCCAACGCCAACCACCTGTGGTTTCAGAACACCGCCACGCTCAAGGCGCTGCGGGTCGAGGGGAGCATTCCCAAGGCAATCGGCTGGGACCTGTCGACTGCCGCGATCTGGCGCCCCAGCGCTATTCAGAATATCGTCTTTCGCCTGTCGGCTGCCGCGTTGATGCCGGGCAAGGGATTCAAGGATCTGTTCGACAATCGCGACCGCAACCGCGCCTATTATTCGGTGCTGGCCAACATCGTGCTCAGCTACTGATGCGCTGGCTGCTCCTGATCCTCGCCGCGCTGCTGGTGCCCGCCGCAATTCTGCGTGCATCGGGCGAGGAGAAGCCCGTTTCCCGCGCATATATCACCGCTCCGCCCGCGCCGATGAGCCAGACCGCCGAACAGGTCGCGGCGAAATCCTCCGGCTGCACGTCCTGCCATGCCCAGACCGACGAGCCTTCGATGCACGCGACACCGGCGGTAATGCTGGGATGTACCGATTGTCATGGGGGCGACGCCAATGTGCGCGGCGACCCGGCGCACGGCTTTACCGATCCGACCTATGTCGCCGCACGCGACAGGGCGCATGTGCTGCCGACCTATCCCGCAAGCTGGCACTACCCGTCATCCGCAAACCCCGCGCGCACCTATGCGCTGCTTAACAAGGAAGCGCCGCAGTTCGTGCGTTTCGTCAATCCCAGCGACTATCGCGTGGCGCGCGAGGCCTGCGGATCATGCCATATGCGGACCATCGAAGCGGCGGAGCGGTCGCTGATGGCATCCGGCGCCATGCTGTGGGGCGGGGCAGCCTATAACAACGGCATCGTGCCCTTCAAAAACTATATCTTCGGCGAGGCCTATACCAAGGACGGACGGCCCGCGAAGATAGTCTCGCCCGGCGCCCCAACGGGCACCGTGACGACGGAGCAGAAGGCAAGGGGCGCTCTGGCGGAACTCTATCCCCTCCCCACCTGGCAGGTGATCCCGCCCGGAGACGTTTTCCGCGTGTTCGAGCGCGGCGGGCGCAATATCGCGACGCAATTTCCCGAGATCGGCCTTCCCAGCCCAACCGGCTCCATCCAGCGGCTGGAGGAACCGGGCCGCCCCGACCTCAAGCAATCGAGCCGTGGCCCCGGCACCGGCCTGCGCGTCGCCATCCCCGTGCTCAACATTCACAAGACCCGGCTGAATGATCCATTCATGTGGTTCATGGGGACCAATGACCAGCCCGGCGACTATCGCCATTCGGGCTGTTCGGGTTGCCATGTCGTCTACGCCAACGATCGCGAACCGCGCCACAGCCTGACCTATGCCCCCTATGGGCGCGACGGCCAGACCGCGACGATCGACCCGACCATCGCCGGCAAGATGGCGCATGGCGCGCTCAAGACGGGGCACGCGGCGGCGGATGCCCATCCGGTCGGCGCGGTCAAGGAAAGCGGCCACCCGATCCGCCACGCCTTCACCCGCGCCATCCCCACCGCCCAGTGCATGACGTGCCACATGCATCAACCCAACATCTTCCTGAACTCCTATCTTGGCTACACGATGTGGGACTATGAGTCCGACGCGCCGCTGATGTGGCCGGAAAAGCAGAAATATCCGACCGCCGCGGAGGTTCACAAGACGCTGGAGCGCAATCCGGAGGGTGCGGCGCCGCGCGGCAACTGGTCGGACCTGGATTTTCTGCGCAACGTCTATGATCTGAACGAGAAGGCCAAAGACACCCAGTTCGCCGACTATCACGGCCATGGCTGGAATTTTCGCGGCGTGTTCAAGCGGGACCGAGAGGGCAATCTGCTCGACGCCGATGGAGAGCGCGTTTCTTCCGATGATCCAGAGAAATGGCGCAAGCAGGGCGAGCCGAAATTCGTCCAACCCGGCGTCAATCCCGGCAAGACCGTCCATATGATGGACATCCATGCCGAAAAGGGACTGCAATGCGCTGACTGCCATTTCGCGCAGGACAGCCACGGCAATGGCATGATCTATGGCGAAGTCGCCAATGCGGTCGAAATCGGCTGCAAGGATTGTCACGGCACCGCCGATGCCTATCCCACGCTGCTGACGTCGGGGCCCGCTGCGCCGCCATCGGGCAACAACCTGGCGTTGTTGCGCAACCCGGACGGCAAGCGGCGGTTCGAATGGTATTATGACGCCAGCGGCAGCCGCCGTCTGATCCAGCGTTCGATCGTCGACCCCAAGCTGGAGTGGGAGGTCAGCCTGGTCAAGGACAGCGTCGACCCCGCCAATCCGCATTTCAACGCTCGCGCCGCCCGGTCGAAACTGATGAGCAAATCCGGCGCTGAGGATGGCAGCTTCGTCTTCGGTCCCGGCGTGGCGATGGACGACCGCGCCCATGACCCGGACCAGATGGCCTGCTTCACCTGCCACCTCAGTTGGACCACCAGTTGCGGCGGCTGCCATCTGCCGATCGAAGCGAACTGGAAGACCAGCGTCCACAAATATGAAGGGGGCGAGACACGCAACTTCGCCACCTACAACCCGCAGGTCGCGCGAGACGAAATGTTCCAGCTCGGTCGACACCAGACCACCAAGGGCAACCAGATCGCGCCGGTGCGCTCCACTTCCGCGCTGGTGCTGTCCTCCACCAACATCAACCGCGAGCGCATCTATATCCAACAGCCCCCGATCAGCGGGATCGGCTTTTCGAGCCAGGCCTTCGCGCCGCATTTCCCGCATACCGTGCGCAAGACCGAGACCAAGACCTGCACCGACTGCCACCTGTCCGACAAGGACGACAACAATGCGATCATGTCGCAACTGCTGCTGCTGGGCACCAATTTCGTCAATTTCGTTGGTCTGAACGCCTGGACCGGACTGGAAACGGGGTTCGAAGCGATCCGCGTGACCGAATGGGACGAACCTCAGGCGGTAATCGGTTCCTATCTCCAGAAATATGCCTATCCCGATTATTGGCGGATGCATGTCGAACAGAATGGACGCGAACTGAAAAACTGGACACGCGGCCGCTTCTTCGACGCCAAGGGGTCGGGCGAGACCCAGCCGGTCGAGGAATTTCGCAACATCGTTCAGGGCACGCGGGGCCGGGTCGGTTGCCTGCAACTGCGCGGCGAATATATGTTCGTGGCGGAGGGCAGCGGCGGCTTTCGCGCTTATGACGTGGCTTCGGTGGCCAACAAGGGCTTTTCCGAAGCGATTGTGGGCAGTCCTTTTTCCGCGCTTGGGCACGATACGCGGGTCAAGTCGCGCAATGCGACCTGCGTTGCGCTGCCCACCAACCAGCCAATCAATCCCCTGCGATCGACGCCGGAGCTGCGCGCGATCAATCAGGAACAGCCTTTCCTGCCGATCTACAATTACGCGGCCGTCACCGACAGCGTCGAAGGACTGATCCTGGTCGACATCACGACCTTGGCCGACGGGGAGTTCCGCAACAATTTCTTGCGGCGCGCCGTCACCTGGAACCCGCAAGGCGTGCTCGATGGCGCACGGCATATCCATCTGGCCGGACAGGTCGCTTATGTGACGGCAAAGGTCGGGCTGGTCGTCATCGACCTTGCCGATCCGCTTCGTCCCCGCCTCGCCGCCGTCCGCCCGATGCGCGATGCCCGCGCCAGCGCAATCCAGTTCCGCTATCTGTGGGTGACCGATGCCGATGGACTGAAGCTGTTCGACGTCACGCGGCTCGTCGATCCCGTGGCCATCCCCGCCGCGGCTGTCCCGCTGGCCGATGCTCGGCGTGTCACCATCGCGCGCACCTACGCTTATGTCGCGGCGAAAGGGGATGGACTGGTCATCATCGACGTGACCAACCCGACCAAGCCTGTCATCCTTGCCCGCGAAAGCTTCGGCGGCGCGATGAACGATGTCGAGGATGTGGCGATCGCGAGCACCAATGCCTCGCTGTTCGCTTATGTCGCGGACGGACGAAACGGGCTAAAGATATTGCAGCTGACCAGCCCTGCCAGCCAGCCCAATTTCTACGGCTTCTCACCCACGCCCAAACCCGAACTGATCGCCTGGGCGCGCACCCCATCGCCTGCCCTGTCGCTGTCGCGCGGGCTTGAGCGGGATCGTGCGGTGGACGAAACCGGCGGCCAGATGGCAGTGTTCGGTCGGCTGGGGTCCCGCCCCTTTACGCGGAGCGAAATGGAACGGCTGTTCCTCAATGCGAAGGGCGTGCCCTACAAGGTCAGCGACGGCGTGAATATGGCGGGCTGGCGACCCCCGCTTAAGCGGTGACAGGGCAGATGTCGCGCGACGTTTACAGACGGCATGACTGATCAGGCGGCGCGCCCGGACAAGCACGCCGCCCCTCGTTCAGTCGGTCAGATATGCAGCGCGCGCCCGTAGGCCGCGAGGACGCTTTCATGCATCGATTCCGAAATCGTCGGATGCGGGAATACCGTATGCATCAGTTCCGCCTCGGTGGTCTCGATCGTCTTGCCAATGGTGAAGCCCTGGATCATCTCGGTCACTTCCGCGCCGATCATATGGGCACCGAGCAGTTCGCCCGTCTTCGCGTCGAATACGGTCTTGGTGAAGCCTTCCTGTTCGCCCAGCGCAATGGCCTTGCCGTTGCCGATGAACGGGAACATGCCGACCTTTACCTCATAGCCGGCTTCCTTCGCCTTGGCTTCGGTCAGGCCGACGCTGGCGATCTGCGGATGGCAATAGGTGCAGCCTGGAATGTTGTTCGGGTCCATCGGGTGCGGATGGACGTCGCCATTGCCCAGCGCCTGCGCAATCGCTTCGGCGACGATCACGCCTTCGTGGCTCGCCTTGTGCGCCAGCCATGGCGGCGCGGTGACATCGCCGATCGCCCAGATGCCATCGACATTGGTGCGGCCATATTCGTCGGTCTTGATATGGAAACGCTTGTCCGGCTCGACCCCCACATCCTCCAACCCCAGATTCTCGACATTGGGAACGATGCCGATCGCGACGATGACATGGCTGTATTCAGCCTCGATCGCCTTGCCGGTCTTGTCCTTGATCGTCGCGGTGACGCTCGAATCGCCAGCCGCGATCGCTTCGATCTTCGCGCCTGTCAGCACGGTCATGCCCTGCTTCTTCACCGCCTTTTCAAGGAAAGCCGACACGTCGGCATCCTCTACCGGTACGATGCGGTCCAGCATCTCGACCACGGTTACGTCGGCACCCATGTCGTTATAGAAGCTGGCAAACTCGATACCGATCGCGCCCGATCCGATGACCAGCAGCTTGGTGGGCATTTCCGGCGGTGTCATCGCGTGGCGATAGGTCCACACCCGCTTGCCGTCGGCCTTCAGCTTGGGCAGATCGCGCGCGCGCGCGCCGGTGGCGATGATGATATGCTTGGCGGTCAATTCCTCGGCCTTGCCGTCGCCGGTCACGGTCAGCTTGCCGGGTGCGGTCAGCTTGCCCTGCCCCATATGGACCGTGATCTTGTTCTTCTTCATCAGGCCGGTGACGCCCTGGTTGAGCTGCTTGGCAACGCCCCGAGACCGCTGCACCACCGCCGAGATATCGGCGCTGATCTTGTCGGCGGCCAGGCCATAGTCCTTGGCATGTTTCATATAGTGGAAGATCTCGGCTGACCGCAGCAGCGCCTTGGTCGGGATGCAACCCCAATTGAGGCAGATGCCGCCCAGGCTTTCGCGCTCGACGATAGCGGTCTTGAGGCCAAGTTGGGCGGCCCGGATCGCCGCGACATAGCCGCCCGGACCCGAGCCAAGGACGATGAGGTCGTAAGTATCAGCCATGGTCACTCTCGTTTCCTGTGGAATTGGAATTCAGTCTTGGATCGGGGGCAGGCGTTGAAAGGCCATCGTCGAAGGCCTTTCCTGCCCGACCGTCAGGTCAGCATCGCAAGCGGATTTTCGACCAGCTGCTTGAACGCCGCCATCAGCTTCGCGCCGTCCGCACCGTCAATGGCGCGATGGTCGAAGCTGCCGGTCGCGCTCATGATAGTCGCGATCTGGAGCGCCCCATCGACGACATAGGGCCGCTGCTCGCCTGCCCCGATCGCCATGATCATCGCCTGGGGCGGATTGATCACGGCTTCGAACTGCTTGATGCCGAACATGCCCATATTGCTGAGCGAAGCGGTGCCGCCCTGATATTCGTCGGGTTTCAGCTTGCCGTCCTTGGCGCGTGCGGCAAGGTCCTTCATCGCGATAGATATCGCCGCGACGCTCTGGCTGTCGGCGCCGGGGATGATAGGCGTGATCAGGCCGCCGGGAATGGACACGGCGACGGAAATATCCGCGCGCTGAAATTTGAGCAGCGTATCGCCCGCGAACTGGACGTTACATTCGGGCACCTGCATCAACGCGACGCCGAGCGCCTTGATCAGCAGATCGTTGACCGACAGCTTGACCCCGCGTGCCGTCAGAGCGGCATTGAGTTCTTCGCGCAGTTTGAGCAGGCGGTCGAGACGGATGTCCACCGTCAGATAGATATGGGGCACCTGCTGCTTGGATTCGGTCAACCGCCGCGCGATCGTTTTGCGCATGCCGCTCAATTTGACCGCTTCGTGCGGGATACCGAAATCCTGTCCGGCAGAAGCAACCGGGGCTGATGCCGGCTTGGCGGCAGCGGCGGCTGGTTTCGCGGCGGCCGCAGACGGCGCTGTAGCCGGCTTTGCGACGCCTTCCTTCGCACCTTCAAGGTCCGATTTGACGATGCGCCCCTTGGGACCCGACCCGGCAATGGAACCAAGGTCGATCCCTTTGGCATCGGCCAGGCGGCGGGCAAGCGGGCTGGCCTTGATGCGATCGCCCTGCGCGCGCGCGGGCACGGGATCGGCTTTCGGCGCAGGTTCAGCCTGGGGCGCAGGCGCGGTTTCCAAGGGCTCCGCTTTGGCCTTGGGAACAGGGTCTTCAGCCTGCGAGGCCGGACCGGCTCCCGCATCCTCGCCATCCACGATCAGCACCGCTATCACCGTCCCGACCTTCACCCCCTGCGATCCCTCGGCCACCATGATCTTGCCGATGGTCCCTTCGTCGACCGCCTCGAATTCCATCGTCGCCTTGTCAGTTTCAATTTCCGCCAGCAGATCGCCCGAAACGACCTTATCGCCTTCCTTTACCAGCCATTTAGCCAGCGTGCCTTCCTCCATGGTCGGCGACAAGGCGGGCATCTGGATATTGATACTCATGCGCGTAGGGCCCCTTTCGTCTGGGTGTCGGCCGCGACCGTTACGAACGCCGTTTCCACCGTTTGGCGGAACGGGTCAAGGCCGCGACTTGCGTAAGGAGGCAGAATAGATCACATTTCCGCCACCTTTGGGGGAATGGGCGCGTGCGGACATATCTGGTCGTGGTCGACGAAACGCAGGAAGCCGAAACCGCTTTGCGCTTCGCTGCTCGCCGCGCCGCCAAGACCGGCGGGTCGGTTCGCATCCTGGCGTTGATTCCGCCGTCCGAATTCGTCCAATGGGGTGGCGTCCAGGCGACGATGGAAGATGAAGCCATTCAGCGCGCGGAAGCCCTTGTCACGAGCGCGGCAGGAACGCTTACCGAGGAATCTGGGATTCGCCCCAGCATCACCGTGCGCCAGGGCGATGCCGTCTCCGTGGTAAGGGCCATGTTGGAAGAGACCGACGATGTCGCCGCCCTGGTGCTAGGCGCGGCGGCGGTTGGGCCGCCCGGCGCCCTGGTGTCGCACTTTGCGGGCGTAGATGCGGGCCGAACCCCCTGCCCGATCATGATCATTCCCGGCGGGCTGGACGCCGAAACGATTGATCGGCTCAGTTGATGTGCCGCTCACGCGCAATTGCATCGATATAATCGGCCAGCCCTGCGGCCCGCAGATCGGCCTGCCCCTTGTACCAGGCGACAGCGACGGGCAGATGCCAGGCCCTGATCGTGCTGTCCTTGACGCCTGACAAGCGGCTATAGCAGAACCGATACCAGCGCGCCGTCAGCGCCCGCGCGAACCGCATCGGGGCGGGGGTGCCGCTTTGCCCGCCATGGCCGAAACGGATGAGCAGTTCGGTACGCGCAGCGTCAGCCGCGGGGCTGCCGATCATCGCCTTGGACCAATCGATCGCGAACAGCCCCGTTTCGCCCAGCACGATATTGGCGGGATGAAGATCCCCATGGCATAACCTCCTTTCCGTCCCCAGGCTGGCGAGGCGCATCGACGCACGTGCCTGAACATCGCGCCCGGCCCCCGACCGGGCTATTCGATGCGCCATGACCGTTGGCATGTCCGGTATCACGTCGACAGTGCCCGGCACTTGCCCGTGCAACGCCACCTGATAGCGTGCCAGCGCTCGGATCAGCGGCCACATGCGATAGGGACGACGGATCATTTCCGCGAACATGGTCGGGCCGGTCACCCGCTCGAAGATGATGCCCAGCCGGCCCTCTTCCTCCACCCTGGCGAGCGGGCGGGCCACCGCCACGCCAATGTCGGATGCCAAGCTGGCGGCCGCATATTCCAGTGCGACGGGAATTTCGATGACGCCGGGATGGAAGAGCTTGAGCACGCGGGAATCATCGATCCCCCAGACATCGGCGCTGGAGCCAGTCCCGATCAGGTCACGCCCCGCCGTTATGGCCGAGGCTCTCGGTTGAACGCGATCTGGTCCAGCGACCCGAGCGCGACCGCTTCGAGAAAATCGAGGCGCGCGTGCATGTCGTCGGCGCGGCTGAAGTAAAAGCCGGCGACGCCCAGTGCGATTACGCGAGGATCAAGACCGGCGGTGCGTTCGCGTATGTCGACAGAGTTGGAACCGCGAACGATGAGGCGCAACCCCTCCGCGGGCACAGGATGGGGCAGGTCGAAGGATATCCAGCGCTCTTCGCCAGGCTTCATGATGCCCGTGACCAGGATATCGAATTCGGGGGAAGAAACCGTAAAGTCGGAAGGGTTGTCTGGCGGCGCATGTATCCGCACAAAAGCCCGCAATGGCCCGGAGTCGGTGAAACGGAACGCCAGCTCCCCGCCCCTCGGCTTCGTCCAGCATCCCCAGTCGTCCGGCCACCACCAGCCCGTGCCGCTGCGATAGATTTCCGCCGAAGCAAGGCCCGGCCATATCCGGGTTTGAAGGTTTCGGCCAAGCGGATAATAGACGCCAAGCTTGACCGGCTCGTTCAAGGTCGTGGCCTTTGGCACTTGAGCCTGAGCGCCGCGCGCCAGAAATAGCCCGATCTCGCTCGAAATCTGGTCGGCGATATCTTCCCACTCGCGGGGTTCGAATTCCGCCGCGATCTTCGCCTCGAGCCGCTGAAGCTCCGCGTCGTCGAATATCAGCAGTTCGGCTTTGGCGATCAGGTCATCGGTCGAGCCTGCCGGAAAATAGACCGCGAAATCGCCCCCGGCCTCTGGCAGCGAAGACGAGTCCGAAATCAGCGGCACCTTGCCATAACAGAGGGATTCGGTGACCGGCAGGCCCCAGCCTTCGTAATTGCTGGGATAAAGAGTGAAGCGGCATGTGCGATACAATAAAGCCAGTTCATCGTCCGACAGCCCCTGGAGCATGACGACATGCTGGCGCAGCAAGGCCGATTGTTCGATCCGCGCATAGACCGCGTCATTGAGCCAGCCACGATTGCCCAGGCATACCAGCTTGGGCACGTTGTCGATCCCGTGGCGCTTGATCAGTTCGACCCAGGCATCCAGCGCACCAACATGGTTTTTGCGCGATTCGATCGTCGACACGAACAGTATGAATTTGCCGGGCGCCAAATTCCATCGATCCAACCGATCGACGGGTGCCGTTTTTGCCTCTGGTGATCCGAAACGCGCGTTGAGGGGGATGACCGACACCGATTGGGGATCGACATCATGCCCCAATATGCCGGCGACTTGGATCAGGTCGCGCTTGGTCGCTTCGCTGTTCGCCAGAAAGAAGTCAGCATGCTGATACACGCCCAAAGCCCAACTGATGAAGTCCTGTGTGAGTTGCTTGATGCAATGTTCGGGCGTTTTGATCGGGATGAAGTCATGGACGAAGGGCACATAGCGGATATTGTGTAGCCGCTTGGCCTCACGCACGAACATGAAATAATTCTGCAGCCACCATGACGTGCCCAGATTGATCAGAAACGCTTCGTCGGGAAAATCGAAGGGCGGTGCCAGCGCAATTTCCAGCTTAAGCTGCACATATGCGTCCAGCCATTCCGGGTCGGTCCGGTCGCCGCTGACGACCGCCAACGCGCATATTCGCTCAAAGCCGTCGACAGGCACCTGAGTCCAGCTGTCGCCCTGATCCGAAAAGCAGCAAACATACACGCTGCCGGCGGGGCGATTTTTCAAGGCGCCGGCGATTGTCGCGATCTGCACGCGCTGAATGCCGGTAGGCAGCCGCGCATTGCCAAAATAGGATATGAGATCGGAAGCGTCGAAGACCAATGCCTGATCATGTTTGGCAGAAACGCTGTGCGCGAGGGCGCCGGGCGAATGCACCACGGGATCGTCATCGCTTGCCACACCGCTCTTGAGATTGCGTCGCTCTCCGGCCGCGCCGTCGCCCTGCAATATCTTGATCAGAGATTCCCGCGACAGATCGTTGCCGCGCTCCACCAGCGCCAGCAGTTCGCGCAGTGCATTCGGGTCGTTACGGTTCTGCTTGTGCGCGCGGAGGAAATGCCGCGTCGCTTCCACGCCCAGATGCCGCAATTTCGCGACATGACCCTGCTGAACGGCCGCATCGCTGTCATCGGGATTCAAGGCCTCGGCCTGAGCGTAGGCGGCGGCGGCTGGCTCATAAAAGCCCTGCTCTTTCAAGGCATGGCCAAGCTGGATCCAGATATGGCTCAACGAATGATCCCGATCCAGCGCCTTCTGATAGAATTCAGCCGCGCGGGGCCAGTTCTCGTCTGAACGGGCTGTGTTGGCGATGGAAATGAGGCGGTGCACGTCGGCCGACACGGGCACGCCGGCCGACCGATATCGCCTCCTGAGACGGTTGAACTGCCCCACGACCCTATGCAGCACGGGAAAAGCCTTCATGCTTGATCAGGAGGCGTGTTCGCGCAGGCCCGCGATCAGCAACCAGGCCATGCCGTAGAACAGCGCCAGGACCAGGAATACCGTCAGGGTTGACTTGAAGCCCTTGGGATAGGTCGCCTTGACCGGATAATTGGGCTCGACCAATCGGACGACGAACAGCTGTTGGCGGGTTGCCTGCTCGCGGGCCGACTCTAGCGAAGCGGCAGCCATTGAATAGCGCTTCGCTTCGAATTCCTGCCGCAGTTGAAGCTCCTGATAATCGCCCAACCGCGTAGCGATGGATTTGGTATTGCCAACCAGAACGCTCTGTTGCGAATTGAGCTGAGTGCCAATTGCTGCGGCGCGCGCCTGTAATGAGCGATATTGAGGATTGTTGGTGCCGATCTGGGATGCAATCGTTTCCATTTGCGCCGCAGCCATCGACTGTTCCTTGCGCAATTCGGTCACCAGCTTCAACTGAGCTTCACCACTGCCTTCAGGATCGATATCGCCCTGACCCCGGCGAAATGCGGTCATCGCGATCTGCGCCTTGCGCAAGCCGACCTCGGCATCGGCCAATTGTCGACGCGCCAGCGCCAGCGTCGATTCATAGGAACGCTCATTGAGCGCGTTGACCCGTTCCTCGCCCAGTTTGAGCACTGCGTTGATGATGGCGTAGGAATCAACGGGCCGGTAAGACCGTGCCCTGACCGTCAAAATTGACGTATCCGTATCAAGTTCTACATTGGTGCGAGCGCGATAATATTTGACCAGCGATTCCATCGCCGGATCATCCCCATGCAGGCGGCTGATCACATCACCTTCAGGCCGCTGGTAGCGCTCGACCAGTTGATTATGCTTGCGAAGCGAAGCGACGACATCGTGCGAGCGCATATAATCGGCGAGTGGCGCTGTCTGCCGCGAGGCGTCACTGCCCCCCACCGATTTCAGCATAGCCTCGATGCCGCCGCCGCCCGCGCGCTCCCCACCGTTCGATCGCACCATGAGGTGGGCTTCGGATTCATACTGATCGGTAGCGACGAAAACGAAATAGGCGGCAACGATCATCGTCGGCAGCACGACGATCAGGAGGAAATAGCGCCATTTCCAAAGCCGCCGCTTCAAGTCCGCCACAAAGGTCGAGGTTTCATGTTCGACGTCCGACTCGGTTCGACCGGACAGGTCAGCGAGGGACGCATCGCCATGACGCATCTTCGACAATTCGTTCATTGCAAATGGACCTTACGCCGGACCACCCGGATCGCAACCAATCCGAGAAATGTGAGAAACAAACAGCAGAACGCTGTATAGGCTAAATAACGATGATCGGGCGACGCCGTTTCGAACCAACCGTAGCGCAACTGCTCGAACAGAGTCATAAATGGCCACCACGCGGTCCATTTATGCCAGCTATAGGGCAACCAGTCGACAATGACGAACGCGCCGGAGAGCGGCAACAGGATGTAGCTGATCGGATGCACGAATTTCTGCATCGCGGGATTTTCATGTGTCCCCGCGACTATCAACAGCGACCAGGCAAAAGCCCACCACCACAACAGCAGAAAGCCTATCAGATACTCATAGGGCCGCGCCGGCGGATGAACGACGTTGGCCAGCAGGCACACGCCCATCAGCACGACGAAAGCGCCGAAACAACTCACCGCTTCCAGCAAGGCACGCGTTATCACAATGTCGAAAACGGTCACCATACGGTGGTGGAGCAACGTCATGTTGGCTTCGAGCGCGCTATCGGAACGATTCCATATGTTTCTGAACAGAATGAACATCGTGTAGCCCAGGATCACGAAAGCGACCGGATCCATGCCTGCCCCGGCATGGCCGCGCCCACCCCGGATCGTAACCACGAGTCCCGCCAGGATCATCGGCTCCAGAATCAGCCATACGAAGCCAAGGCCCGTGCGCCCATAGCGCGTGTGCATTTCGCGCATGATCAGCGCGCCGATGACGCTACCTTGTACCCGCGCGCCGTTGACGTGATCCCAAAGCGTCCATCGCCGCCCGTCGATGCCCTCGCTCACAACACTGTCCACGCAGAGTTACGAATCGCCAATGCTGGACCATGGGCGCTGCTCTCAAAGGGCCGCCCGGCGAGGAACCGGCAGAATGTTGTGCGATGCGTCATCACGGTGCCCATGTACGATGCCCGTCCCGACAGGTCAAAATATTTCCCGGCCCCCTCGATATGCGCTGCGACGCAACGAACCGGTTCTGCGCCATGAAATATGTCGCGACCTATTCGGCGGCTTGCGCCAGAGGCCGCCGAAACGACACGCCTTTAAGCATTTCAACGATCGCCTTGACGTCCTGCGAACGCTCGCGCGGCATCACAAGCACGCCTTCAGCGGTCGAAACGATTACACAATCATGCATGCCCAGCGCCGCCACAGGCGGGCCGCCGTCGACATAAATGAGGTTTCCCGTGCTATCGATGGTCAGCGCCGCATCTTTGAGGCAGTTATTGTTGGCGTCCCGCTCACGCACGGCCCAGAGCGCATCCCATGATCCAACGTCGGACCAGCCCATGTCCACAGGTATGACGGCAGCCCGTCCGGTCTTTTCCATGACCGCATAGTCGATCGACATATTGGGGCTGGAACGGAACCTTGCAGGCTCCGGGCGCACCGCTGCTCCGTCATGAGCAGCATCCGCCATCGCCTCAGCGCTTGCAGCCGCAATTTCCGGGGCGTGCAGTGCCAGCTCGCGCAGATAGCTCTGCGCCGTGAAGAGAAAAATGCCGCCGTTCCAATAATGGTCACCACCAGCAACATAGCGCTCCGCCACGTCTCGCGCCGGCTTTTCCACGAACTGTGCGACTTTGTGGACGCCTGCCAGATCACTCAGGATTTCGCCTCGCTCGATATAGCCATAGCCCGTTTCTGCATGGCTGGGCCGGATGCCGAAGGTCACGAGGCAGCCTGAAAGCGCAGCCGGCGTTGCCTGTTCGATCGCAACGTGAAAGCTCGGGAGATCGGCGATCACATGGTCGGACGGCATCACCAGCATCAGGCCATCGCCTTGCGCCTTCACTATCCAATGAGCGGCTATTGCGATCGCAATGGCGGTATTGCGGCCTTCCGGCTCCAGCATGATTGCCGACGGTTCGACGCCGATTTCCGCCATCTGCTGCGCCACCATGTCGCCATGCGCTTCACTGGCAACGATCAAGGGTCCGCGGATATTCGGCAAAATCGCTGTGCGGAGTATCGTTTCCTGCATCATCGAACGATCGGTGACGATCGGCAGAAACTGCTTGGGCCGTTCGGACCGCGACAGCGGCCACAATCGCGTGCCCGATCCACCCGAAAGGATTACGGGAAACATCATCATCGCTTCGCTTTCAACCGATTCCACTGCGGATATCTCCATTTTCCGGTTCGCAATCATTTGCGCGCAAAACCCAGGCAAAGCGAAGCCTCATCTGTGTCATGCGATCATGCGGATCGCCAAAGTCCGCTCGCCAGATTCGGCTGGGGAAAGCGATAGACGCCGTCCTGTTCGTGGAGTTCGCCGTCCTCGACAACGGCCGATGCGGGAGGCTGGGTCAGACGTTCGACCGCATTATCCACGAGCATTGCCAGCCCTTCCTCACTGAGTAGTCCACCCCGGATCAGACATCTATCGATCAACACGCGCCGAAATGCGGAGTATAGGACCATATCGGGCGACCTCGGCGCGGACCAGAACCCGTCCAGCGTGCCGTCATGCACGATGCCGGGAACCTTATAGACCGCATGACCCAGCACCATGACGGGCCGACCACTGTTAAGCGCCAATGTGCCCACGGTGCTGTTAACCGTCACAACGCCCTGGGATTGTTGCACGACCTGCGCGATATCCCAGTCAGCCAGATAGAATACGCGATCCTTTACGCCATATTGCGCCGCCAGGCGACGGGTCAGCCGTCCCCACGCCACAAGCCCGGGATCGAGCGGATGGCGCTTGACCACCAGCGAGACATCCGGGGGCGCATGATGTGCGAAGCTCTTCATGACAAATCGCAAGGCCGCGCACATGTCGCCAAAGGGTGAATGAACCCGGATCTGATAGTCCGAATTGAGCTGGAGCGGCAGCGTAAAATAACGGCGCGACTGCAGCTGGTCCCATTGTATCGCAGATTGCCGGCGAGCGTCCTTCCGCATCAGCAGCTTGCAGGCCCAACCCAGCGATTCAATGGCGAAGCTGTTGGTACGATGGGTGGTGTAGAAGGGAAAATACGGCCGCATCAGCGCTGCCGCAATCCCGTTGCGCATGGTATTGCGAGCCCGGCGACGAAAGGTTGAAGGCACGGGCTGGTCCGGCGCGGGCTGCTCCTGCCGCCGCGGAACCTGAGCCAGATACCATTGCGGGTCGAGCGGCAATCGGGAATTGCCGTTCACCCCCTCTTCTTCCAACGTCAGGAAGTCGGGCCGGATATAGCCTTCCTCCAGTACATGGACACGAATACCGCGCAACCGGGCCATGCCATGGGCCGACGCATGATAAGGCCGGCAATCGCCGTAAAGGATAAGGTCCGTGATCCCGTTTCCGACGATATAATCGTCAAAGAACAGCGGCCATGCGCGAAAGGAACCACGATAGTCGGTCGCCTGGCCCGGCCAGTCGATTTTGTCGCCGCCATTAAGGTTGATCCGGCTCGCGACGTGCCCCTGTTGTTCAAGTGCGGCGGCGAGCATAGCGAAATAAGGTCCATGAGGACCCTGAAGAAACAGAAATCGCCTGAGCTGGGCATCAGCCATGAAGCTTCTCCGCAGCCAAGATGGCCAGTCTCCGTATCGTTCCCTGCACAACCCTTACTCTCGTCAGCCAGGTCGAAGGTGACATTGCGCCTGTAGCCATTCGTTCGACAATAAGTTCCGGGCGGCACGGAAGTCGAGTAACCGGATCAAGATACCGGGGATAAAGAATTAAAGTGGCCGCGACAAGTTGATCAAGAGTTAATAAACGAGCGCGTCGCGCTGGCGGCGGAGCCAGGTCTCGCGTCAATCCCCATCCGGCGAAAAACGGCATGCCGTGGACAATAACGCTCCGCTCGCGCAGCAGCGCTTCGAAACCGGTCAAAGACGAAAGAACATGTACAGCATCGATGCGTTCGATCAGGTCCATGAGCGGCGCCGTCGCATCGATCCGGTCCGCATATGCCAGAGCCTGCGCGTCGGATACATGGCCCTTGCGATGGCCGGCCCGCACGTCGGGATGGGGACGATACAATATCCATGCGTCCGGCTCCGCCTCGCGAACGCGCCGCAGGAAATCCAGGTTGCTGGTGACTCCCTTGCCGCCGAAACGCACGGACAGATCATCTTCGACCTGCCCCACGGCCAGCACGGTACGGCGGCCTGGCGGCAAATCGACGGTTTGCCCCCGTGTCGCTCCATATTTGCTTGCCCCGGTCGCGCAGATCCGTTCGCGCAATACTTGCGCTCGTTCCAGCAAGGCGGGTGAAAAATCATGGGTCGCGAGCAGCCGCTCCAAATCGCTTTCATGCCGCGCGTCATAGTAGATGCCCGCACGATCGACGACGATTGAACTGGACTTATGCATGGCCGCGCCCAGGCCCCGAGAGCGCAAGAAGCCGTCCTCAATATGTACGACAGGCACCTGCTGCGGACTCTTCTTTTCCCGAATCGCTCCCGAGACGCGCGACGGCCAGATGGCGATGGCGCCCCCCATCATACGCGCCTTTTCAATGGCGCGACCCTCAGAGAGAAAAGGAGGAGATCGGCGGCCATCCCACAGGAACCGCGCAATCGCATCGCGCTTCCACCACGCCATGCCAGTTGCAGCGGCGATATCGCGGTTGCGCTCCAGCACGTCGCGCCATTCGGCAAGCTGGGCGACTGCATCTTCGATGGCGCTCGGTTCGCCACTGAAACAGTCCCGATATCGCGCGGCGGCGATCCTGCTGCGCGCCGAACGGCGAAGTATTGCGGGCGGAATTCTTTCGCCATCCAGCCCGAATACCGGCTTGCCCAGAAGTCCGGCGACAATGGCGACGTCCGCCTCAGGGCCGGCATGAACTGACTCGGCCTGCTCGACCAATGCCCAGGGGTCGGTTTCGCGGGCCAGCAAGATAATGGCCGACGACCGGAATTTCTCGCTGCGACGCAGCAAACCGCCTGACAATAGGCCGATGCTGCCAGCAACGTCCGATGTCTCGCCCAGACCGGACAAGAATGCTTCGTCGGCAACAACGGCCCGAACGGATTTCCCGGTTTTCCCCCAAAAATCACCCCCGACACGTGCCTGGACGATAGCATCCAGCAGTGCATCGGATATCCGATCCGGGGATATAGCTCCAGCGCAGACCTCGCTGATCGCTGCATGTTGTGGTGCAACGCCCGGAAAGGGAGGCGAGCGGAGGAAAGGCGCTCTGGTCTTTCCGCTCACGATCGACCGCTTCTCAGAGAACCGACTCATCGGCGGCGACACGGTCGAGAAGGTCCGTAACGATATCGAAATAGGCAGACCATGTGGGCGCACGCCAATTTGCCAGCCGTCCCAATTGTGTCTCGCGCTCTGGCGATGCGGGTTTCCTGTAACTGTCTATCATCCGCAACCATCCAAGGCCGTCGATCGGGTCGAGATAGTCCGGGACATCGCCGCCCACTTCGCGATGAGCCGCGATATCGCTACAGATCACAGGTACGCTGGCCGCAAGCGCCTCTACGACCGGCATGCCGAAGCCCTCGGCAAAGGACGGCATCACCATCGCTCGCGCCTTGCCGACAAGTTCCGAAATCTGGCGATCGGACAATTCTCCCGCCTCGATGACATGGCTGCGTAAAATCTCGGCGCGCTCCAGAATGTCGATCACATTTTCATTTTCCCATCCGCGTCGCCCAACCAGCACCAGCACCGGGGCATCGTCGCCATGAAGTTCCACCAGCCGGCGCCACACATTGAGAAGGAGAAGGTGATTTTTCCTCGGCTCGATCGTCGCGATATACACGAAGTATGGCCGCAACGGCACCTGATAGCCTTCGATGGCGATACCATCGGCCGGGTCGGCGCCGAAATGGGCGACCGCCAGTTGGCGTCCTGCCAGACCCTTGTTCATATGCGGCGCCAAGGCGTCGAGCGTCGCCTGGCTGTTACCGATGATGCCGCTCGCGAAGCTGTCGATGCTGCGGATGCGTTTGCGATGTTCGGCAGCGCCTTGGGGCCGGACGAATTCAGGGTGCTCCAGCGGAATCACGTCATGCACCAGCGTCACGAAGCGCGCGCCTTCCGCGCGAAGGATCGCGCCCACCTGCGCCTGGTCGTCGAGATGATGGGGCGAAACCTGAAGATAGATGCGCGGCGCATCGGTTTTCGGCACGCCACGCGGCCGCATCGCGAATAGATGCCGTGCGACCGCAGCGCCGCTCTTGCGCTGGTCGGACGTATCAGCCGCGCGCCAGCGCGCCGCGGTGAACGCCAGGAATTGCCGTACTGCCGAGGAATCGAGCCGCCCGTAATAGCCGCCCGCAGGATGTACTGCCGAAAAGGAAAGTCGATCAGGAATTCGCGCCAACAGTTCGCGCGCGTAAACATATTCGACCCGGTCGATCCCGGTCGGGGTGGGATAGAAGCTGCGCCACAAAAGTCGTGACAGATCCAGAACTATCTCTGCATCGCCGCCGCCCGATGCGAAATACGCTCGCCCGGCCGGCTTTGATCGAAGCGCCAGTCTGGCTCCAGGGGCCTTGAACGGCTTTAGCGACAAAATGACAACCTATGATCAGTGAGCTATTCTCTGGACTACGGCCGACCAATTGTAAACGCCGAGCTACAGACTATAGATTGGCCCGCACCTGTTCGGCCAGCGCCTTCAGTTCGGCTTGATCGGCGAATGCGCCCTGGGCATGCGCCGAAAAGCCAAGCGGCCCGCCCGCCCAGCGCGGCACGATGTGAAAGTGCAGGTGAAATACCGTCTGCCCCGCATGCGCTCCATTGAACTGCGCAATATGGATGCCGTCTGGATTGAGCGCCTGACGCAAGGCGCGCGCCACCTTTTTGACCGTGCCCATCACCTGGGCCAGCGCCTCGTCCTCCATCTCAAGAATATTGCGCGCCTGCGACCATTTGGAAATGACCAGGCTATGCCCCTTGCTCTGCGGCTGTATGTCCAGAAAAGCGAGCGTATGCTCGTCCTCATACAGTCGCACGGCAGGTATTTGACCCTTGAGTATCAGGGCGAAAACATTTGCCTGATCATAATCGCCATCAAGGCTCATGGATGATCCTCAGCTGATATAATGCGCCGCGGTCCGGGCGGCGACATCTTCCGCGGTCACGCCGGGCGCACATTCGATCAGCCTGAACGGGCTTCGATGGTCGGGCCGCTGAAACACGCACATGTCCGTGATGATCATGTCGACCACATTTTTGCCGGTCAGCGGCAACGTGCAGGCGGGAATGAACTTCGGGGACCCGTCCTTGGACGTATGCTCCATGACGACAATGATCTTCTTGACGCCCGCGACCAGGTCCATCGCTCCGCCCATGCCCTTGATCATCTTGCCGGGGATCATCCAGTTGGCGATATCGCCATTTTCGGCGACTTCCATCGCGCCGAGCACGGTCAGGTCGATATGCCCGCCGCGAATCATGGCGAAGCTGTCGGCGCTGGAGAAATAGGCGCTCTGCGGCAGCTCGCTGATCGTCTGCTTACCCGCGTTGATAAGGTCGGCGTCCTCTTCGCCCTCGTAGGGAAAGGGTCCGATGCCCAACATCCCGTTTTCGGATTGCAACGTCACTTCGACACCCGGAGGAATGTGGTTTGCCACCAAAGTCGGAATACCGATTCCCAGGTTCACATAGAAACCGTCTTTCAATTCCTTAGCGGCGCGAGCGGCCATTTCATCGCGGGTCCAACCCGATATTGTCTCGGCCATGATTATGCAGCCTCTCTCTGGCGAACGGTGCGGAACTCGATCATCTTGTCATACGGACTGCCCAAGATCATCCGCTTCACGTAAATGCCCGGCACGTGGATGCAGTCGGGATCGAGACTGCCGGTCGGCACGATTTCCTCGACCTCGGCAACGCAGATTTTCGCGGCGGTCGCCATCGGCTGGTTGAAGTTGCGCGCGGTCTTGCGGAAGACGAGATTGCCGCTTTCGTCCGCCTTCCAGCCCTTGATGATCGCCAGGTCAGCGAAAATGCCGCGCTCCAGAATATAGTCCTGACCATCGAACGTCTTGACTTCCTTGCCCTCTGCCACCGCCGTGCCGACGCCGGTCTTGGTGTAGAAGCCAGGGATGCCCGCCCCGCCGGCGCGGCAGCGTTCTGCCAGCGTGCCTTGCGGACAGAATTCCACTTCCAGTTCGCCCGCCAGATATTGCCGCTCGAACTCCTTGTTCTCGCCGACATAGCTGGCCATCATCTTCTTGATCTGGCGCGCCCGCAGCAGCTTGCCCAGGCCGACATTGTCGATTCCGCAATTGTTGGAGGCGATCGTCAGATCCTTGACGCCATTATCGAGGATAGCGTCGATCAGCCGCTCTGGAATGCCGCACAGCCCAAAACCGCCCGAAACGATCTGCATGCCGTCGAAAAGCAGATCCTCCAGCGCCGATGCGGCATCGGGGTAGAGCTTGTTCACCATGCGGGTCTCCTCCTGTTTGTCGGCAACGCATAGGCACAAGCGGCGGGCCGGTCAATTTGCGGCGGCGGCAAAAATTCGTCAGATGAGGCCCGCGAGCGGGCTCGAAGGATCGGCATACATACGCTTGCCCATGCGCCCTGCGCGATAGGCCATGCGGCCAGCCTCCACCCCCGCCTTCATCGCGGCGGCCATCAGCACCGGGTCCTTCGCCTCGGCAATGGCGGTGTTCATCAGCACACCGGTGCAACCCAGTTCCATCGCCTGCGCCGCCTCGGAAGCCGTCCCGACACCGGCGTCGACCAGTACGGGAAGGGTCGTGCCCTCGACGATCAGGCGGATCGTCACCCGGTTCTGGATGCCAAGGCCCGAACCGATCGGCGCGCCCAGGGGCATGATCGCGACCGCACCCACATCCTCTAGCCGCTTCGCCGCGATGGGATCGTCGACACAATAGACCATCGGCTTGAAACCCTCTTTCGCAAGGATTTCCGTCGCTCGCAGCGTTTCCACCATGTCGGGATACAGCGTGCGCGCCTCGCCCAGCACTTCCAGCTTCACCAGATCCCAGCCCCCTGCCTCGCGCGCCAGGCGCAGGGTGCGGATTGCATCCTCGCCCGTGAAACACCCCGCCGTGTTGGGCAGATAGGTAATCACCTTGGGGTCGATATAGTCGGTCAGCATCGGTGCCTTGGGGTCCGACACGTTGACCCGGCGCACCGCGACGGTGACGATTTCCGCCCCCGATGCGGCGACCGCGGCGGCGTTCTGCTCGAAGCTCTTATATTTCCCGGTGCCAACGATAAGGCGCGAATTGAAGGTGCGGCCCGCAACCGTCCAGCTATCAGCGGCGACCGCCGATACGTCGCCGCCACCGACGAAATGCACGATTTCCAGCTCATCGCCATCCTCGACCGTCACATCGGCCAGAGTCGATCGCGGCACGACCTCAAGATTGCGCTCGATCGCTACTTTTTCCGGCACAAATCCCAATTCGCTTGCCAGGGTCGCCAGGGTCATGCCCTGCCGCACGCGGCGATGTTCGCCGTTAATATGAATGGATATGGTGCCGTCGACGCTCAAAGTCCTGCCTTCCGCCAATGTCTTGCCTTCCAACGTAACAAGTCTCGACTTCGCGCGACCCGAGCGGCTAAGACATTGCCCAAGGGGGATCAGCCGCTGGCCGCATATAGGGACAGCGGCCCCGCCCCCGCAACAGACAAGGTATGTTCGCGATGACCGACGCTCGCAAAATCTTCGTCCTCAACGGACCCAATCTCAACCTGTTGGGAACGCGCGAGCCGGAAATTTACGGGTTCGATACGCTGGACGACATTGCAGAGCGGATGGACGATGCCGCCCGGCGCGCCCATGTCGAACTCGATTTTCGTCAATCCAATCATGAAGGTCATCTGATCGACTGGTTGCAGGAAGCCGGTGCGGAAGGAGCGCATGCCGTTATCATCAATCCCGGCGGCCTTACCCACACGTCGGTCGCCCTGCACGACGCGATCAAGGGCGTTTCGGTGCCGGTGATCGAAGTCCACCTGTCCAATCCCCATGCACGCGAACCTTTCCGGCATAAAAGCTATGTCGGTATGGCGGCCAAGGGCACGATCGCGGGCTTTGGCGCCATGTCCTACATGCTTGCGCTCGAAGCCGCGCTGGAACTGTAGAAAAGTTGCACTTGGGCAGAAAGCCGCATAGGCGCGTGCGCCAGAACCAAAAGTCTTCTGTTTAGGGGCCGTATATGACCGACAAGCAAGAAAAAGGCGCGATGCAGGTGGACGTTCAGCTGGTGCGCGAACTCGCAGCACTGCTCGACGACACGCATCTGACCGAAATCGAAGTGGAAGACGGCGACCGGAAGATCCGTGTCGCTCGCAAGGCCGGCGGCGGCGCACCGATCTACGCGCCGATGCCCGCGCCTGTCGCCGCCGCGCCGGCCGCCATGGCCGCGCCCGTCGCATCTTCCGAACCCGCAGTGCCCGCCGGCACCCTCGTCCGCTCGCCGATCGTGGGCACCGCTTATCTGTCCGCCGAACCTGGTGCTGCGGCCTTCGTGCGCGTCGGCGCCCAGGTCAGCGCAGGCGACACGCTGCTGATCGTCGAGGCGATGAAGGTGATGAACGCGATTTCCGCGCCGAGCGCCGGGACCATCAAGGCGATCCTGGTCGATAACGGCCAGCCTGTCGAATATGACCAGCCGCTCGTCGTGATCGGCTGAGGGGCGCATCGCCATGACCATCGAAAAGCTGTTGATCGCCAACCGGGGCGAAATCGCGTTGCGTATCCATCGCGCCTGCCACGAAATGGGGATCAAGACGGTGGCGGTCCATTCGACCGCAGACGCTGACGCCATGCATGTGCGCTTGGCCGACGAAGCGATCTGCATCGGGCCTCCTGCTGCGAAGGACAGCTATCTCAACGTCGCCGCGATCATTTCCGCCGCCGAGATATCGGGCGCGGACGCGATCCATCCGGGCTATGGCTTCCTCTCCGAAAATGCGCAGTTCGCAGAGATTGTGGAGGCGCACGGCATCGCCTTTGTCGGGCCAAAGCCCGAGCATATCCGCACGATGGGCGACAAGGTGGAGGCCAAACGCACTGCGGGCGCACTTGGCCTGCCGCTCGTGCCTGGATCCGACGGCGCGGTGGAAAGTTTCGATGAAGCAAAAGGGATCGCCGCGAAGATCGGCTATCCCGTCATCATCAAGGCGGCATCGGGCGGTGGCGGGCGCGGCATGAAAGTCTGCACATCCGAAGACCAGCTCGAAACGCTGATGCAACAGGCAGGCAGCGAGGCCAAGGCGGCATTCGGCGACGCCACCGTCTATCTCGAAAAATATCTGGGCAATCCCCGGCATATCGAATTCCAGGTTTTCGGCGACGGCAATGGCAACGCCATCCATCTGGGCGAGCGCGACTGCTCGCTCCAGCGCCGTCACCAGAAGGTGCTGGAAGAAGCCCCTTCCCCGGTCATCAACGCCGCCGAACGCGATCGGATGGGCGGAATTGTCAGCAAGGCGATGGCCGACATGGGCTATCGCGGCGCGGGAACCATCGAATTTTTGTACGAGGACGGTGAATTCTATTTCATCGAGATGAACACCCGGCTTCAGGTCGAACATCCGGTGACCGAGATGATCACCGGCGTCGATCTTGTCAGGGAGCAGATCCGCATCGCCGAAGGCAAGCCGTTGTCCGTCGCGCAGGACGAACTGCGCTTTACAGGGCACGCCATCGAATGTCGCATCAATGCCGAAGACCCAAAGAGCTTTGCGCCCTCGCCCGGCACCGTCACCCGCTATCATGTCCCCGGCGGAATGCATGTTCGCGTCGATAGCGGCCTGTATCAGGGCTATAAGGTGCCGCCTTATTACGACTCGATGATCGGAAAGCTCATCGTCTATGGCCGCACGCGCGAGGGATGCATCATGCGATTGCGGCGCGCCCTTGAGGAATATGTCATCGAGGGGATGAAAACCACCATCCCCCTCCACCAGGCGCTGCTCAAGGACCCCGCGTTCCAGAATGGCGACTATACGATCAAGTGGCTGGAAGAATGGCTGGCGCGGGACGGCGCCGCGTGAAGGCGACGATCTGGCACAATCCCCGCTGTTCCAAATCGCGTGCCGCCCTGGATTTGCTGGAGGCCGCGCCGGGCGTCGAGGTGGAGGTCATCGAATATCTCAAATCTTCGCCAAAGCGCGATGAAATTGCAGCATTATTATCCAAAGCCGGCCTTGCCCCGCGAGAGGCACTGCGCAAAGGCGAGGCGATCATCAAGGAGATCGGACTCGATACCGGCGACGATGCCGCCATCCTCGATGCGATGGCGCAGCATCCGATCCTGATCGAGCGCGCGATCGTGATCACCGATAAGGGTGCGGTGATCGCCCGGCCACCGGAACGGGCGCTCGAAGTCATTTGACATTCGTTCGTTCACCGGAATCGGCTGAGCGATTTCGACCGTCACCGTCTCGTAACAATCTCGTGATTGAACGCTTGCCTTTAGGGTGCAAGGCCTTAGCCTCGCGTCCATGGCAAAGGACACGCAATTGGCGACGATCGCCGTCTACAGCCTGAAGGGTGGCGTCGGTAAAACCACCTTCGCGATCAATCTGTCATGGGCCTCGGCCAGCATTTCCAAGCGGCGCACATTGCTGTGGGATCTTGACCCGCAGGCGGCGTCGAGCTGGCTGCTGTCCACCGACAGCCAGAGCCGTGACGCAGCGCAGGCGATCTTCAGCAAGGATGTCGACATCCGCCGGCTGATCCAGCCTTCGACCGTGCCGGGGCTGGATCTGATCGCCGCCGATACGTCGCTGCGCGGCCTGGATCATCTTTTCCGCGAGCTGGACAAGAAGAAGCGGCTCGCCAAGCTGATCGAAAGCCTGGGCAAGGATTATGAGCGGATCATTCTCGATTGTCCGCCGGGCCTGACCGAAACCAGCGAGCAGGTGCTCCGCGCGGCCGACCTGATCGTCATTCCCGTCATCCCCTCCCCCCTGTCGCAACGGGCGATGGGCGAAGTCGCTCGCTATCTGATGCAGCGTGGCGGCACCCACGCCCCGATCCTGCCGGTGTATTCGATGGTCGATCGTCGCCGCAGCCTTCATCGCAGCGCGCTGGAAGGGCAGCCGGACTGGCCCGCCATCCCGATGGCCAGCGCGATCGAGCAGATGACGGTGCGCCGCAAGCCGCTGGGCGCCTTTGCGGCCACGTCACCACCGGCAAAACAGTTCGCATCGCTATGGGCCAGGATCGAACGACGACTGGCAGCGCGCTGAGGCGCTGCGCCTGAAAATTGTCAGGCGCGAGCCTGATATTGTTCCGGCCCGAACAGCAGCACCGCGTCGCGCGCCAGCATGGGCCGACCGAAATAAAAGCCCTGGACCTTCGTACAGCCCAGGCGGTTGACCATGGCGAGTTCGACCTCCGTTTCGACCCCCTCGGCGGTCGTGGTCATTCCCAGGCTGTCGGCGAGCGTGACGACAGCGCGCACGATCGCCAGGCTTTCGGGCACTTCATTGGCGGCACCGACCACGAAACTGCGATCGATCTTGATCGTGCTGAACTTGGTACGGCTAAGATAGCCGAGCGAAGAATAGCCGGTGCCGAAATCGTCGAGTGACAGACGCACGCCCAGCGCCAGCACCTGATCGAGCACCCGCAAGGCACCGGCGTCCTCATTCATGAATACGCTTTCGGTAACTTCCAGTTCGAGGCGCGCCGCATTCAATCCGCTCTGGGCGAGTATCTGGGCGACCACCGTCGGAAATTGCGGGTTGATGAGCTGTTCGGCCGAGACGTTGACGGCAATCCGCACGTCCTCGGGCCAGCGCACCGCTTCCGCGCACGCCGTCCGCAGGACCCATTCGCCGATCGGCGCGATCAGCCGGGCTTCTTCGGCGACCGGCACGAATTTGGCCGGGGAAATCGGCCCCATCTCAGGATGAGTCCAGCGCACCAGCGCTTCGAATCCCAGTACCGAGCCTTGCCGGGCATCGACGACGGGTTGGTAGAGGACGTGCAACTGGTCCTTCTCGAGCGCTTCGCGCAGCGCCATTTCCAGCTTTCGGCGCTCTTCTGCCTCGACATGGAGTTGCGGTTCATAGGCGCAATGTATGCCGCCGCCCTCGCCCTTGGCGCGATAGAGGGCAAGGTCGGCGCTGCGGATCAACGCTTCGGAGGTGCGACCATCGGTAGGCGACACTGCCGATCCGACGCATGCGCCCACATAAAGCGTATGCTGATCGATCTGATAGGGCCGCGACAGCGCGCCGATTATGGCGCCGGCAAGGTCGGCCACATCGAATTTATCGACTGCATTGGAGATCACCACCCCGAATTCGTCACCGCCGATCCGCCCGCAAAACTCCCTGTCGGAACATATCTGGCGCAGCCGCCGTGCGACCTGACCCAATAATTTGTCGCCGATCTGATGCCCCAACGTGTCGTTGACCGCCTTGAAGCGGTCGAGATCGATCATCAGGAAGACACAGCCCCGGCCTCGATGATCGGTGTCCGCCATCGCCTGATCCAGTCTCTCGTGGAGATGCGCGCGATTGGGCAGGCCGGTCAGCGGGTCGAAACGTGCAAGCAGAGCGATTTTTTCGGCCGATTCACGTTGAATCGTTATGTCCGATCCAACCCCGCGAAAGCCCTGAAAGATGCCCCGTTCGTCGAATCGGGGCGACGCCGACAGCTCCCACCAGCGCTGTACGCCGCCAATTTCCACCGGCAGGACCAGGTTGCTGAAGGCATTGCGCAGCTTCAGCTTTTCCGCCAGTTCATGCAGCCCCGATGCGAACCGCCCGCTTTCCCAGGCGCTGCCCGCCAGAACCTGGACCAACGGCGTGCCTTCCAGCGCAGCCGAATCTAAGCCCAGCATCTCGGCGAAGCGACTTGAGACGCCACTGATCCGGCGAGCGGCATCGGTCTGCCACAGCCAGTCCGAACCCTTGTCCTCAAACTCCCTCAGCAGCAGGCTTACGACCTCGCTCTTTTCCTCCAGTTGTACGCTTGTGCTGTGCTGGCGGATGAATACGCGGCAGTAGAAGAATGCGCCGATCAGCAGAGCCGCAGCATAACCGATCGCCATGGCCCGAAGCGATCCGTAAACCGGCGTCGGGAACATGAATTGCGTGGCCCATGCCACCGGCAGCAGGAATCCCATCGCCGCGACGGGAGCAGCGGCAAAGGTGATCGTGCCGCACACCATGATACAGCTCAGCAACGTCCACAGCGCCATCAATTCGCCCGGAGAATTGGCTCCGGGGAAGATCAGCATCGAGGAAGCCCACAACATGCCGTGCAGAAAGCCCGCCATGCCGAGCATCCGCACATCATGTTCCGATGGCATCGCATAATTGGCCTGTCGCCGCTGACGCGCCATGTAGAATGTCGCAATCGTCACGCACAGCATCGCGCCCGACCACGCCAACAGCCAGCCGACCGGCGCGGAATCGTCGAACACCCGCCAGATAAAGATCAGCGCAAGGATGTTGAGGGCAACCCGAACGGGCGCCACCGCGTCGGAAAATTTCAGCTGCGCGGCCACGGTGCGCGAGGCGACCGCATCGCCAGGCGGCACGGCGCCGATCATGCAGAGAAATGAAACCTTCTGCATGGCCGGGTCACGGGAGGATGATTGTCGATTGCCCACGCATCGCGTGTAGCGGCAACCCGTTATGAAACCGTAACTTCTACCAAAGCTTTGATGCTTACTCCGTAATGGAGCAAATCACCGTCACGCGGCGATGTCGTAAGGCCGAATTTCGCCGGTCAGATACAGGTTGCGCGCCTTGGATCGGCTGAGCTTGCCAGAGCTGGTTCGCGGCAATGTGCGCGGTGGCACCAGCTCGACGACGCAGTTCATGCCGGTGATCGCGCGAACCCGCTCGCGAATCTGGTCGCGCAGGCGCGAACGCTCCTCATTGTCAGACGTTCGGCAGTGCACCAGCACGGCCGGCGCTTCCTCGCCCCCCGGCGTGGTGATGGCGAAGGCGGCAATGTCGCCCTGCTTGAATCCTGGAAGCTGCTCCACTGCCCATTCAATGTCCTGGGGCCAGTGATTCTTGCCGTTGATGATGATCATGTCCTTGGCGCGGCCCACGATATAGAGGTAGCCATCGCTTAAATAGCCCATGTCGCCGGTGTCGAGCCAACCGTCGACCAGGCAGGCGGCGGTCGCTTCGGGATCCCTGAAATAGCCGACCATCAGCGAAGGACCGGTCGTCCACACCTTGCCGATCTGGCGCTCGCCAATAGGGGCGCCGTCCTCGTCGCGGATTTCCACGATCATATCCTTGGCGGGCTTGCCGCAATTGACGATCGCGCGGAAACGCTGCGGCCGCCCTTCGGCGCTGTCGCCGCCAGACAGGTCGGTTTCCTCGACCAGTTCCACCATGATGCCCTCTCCGGGAGGCATGATAGTGACGGCCAGCGTCGCTTCGGCCAGACCGTAGCTCGGCAGGAAAGCGCCGGGTGAAAAGCCGGCGTCCGCAAAGGCATCGACGAAGCTTTGCATCACGTCGGGACGGATCATGTCCGCGCCATTGCCTGCCAGGCGCCAGCGGGACAAGTCGAAGCGGTCAGCGGCCTTGGTCTGGCTGGACATGCGCCGGGCGCAGATGTCGTATCCGAACGTCGGCGAATAGCTGATCGACGTGCCTTCGTTGCGGCTGATGAGGTCGAGCCATGCCAGCGGCCGCCGCGCGAAATCCTCGGTCTTCATATAATCGGTCGACACCTGGTTGGCGACAACCGACAGGAAGCAGCCGACCAGCCCCATGTCATGATACCAGGGCAGCCAGCTGATGCAGCGGTCGCTGTCCTGAACCTCCATGCCATGGCTGTGCGCCGACAGGTTGCTGAGCAGCGCATGGTGCGTCACCGCGACCCCATGGGGGAAACGGGTCGATCCGCTGGAATATTGCAGATAGGCGATCTCGTCGCTGCTTGCCTGCGGCAACGGCCCGACGCGCGCGGGCCGCGCGATGAAGTCTTCAAAGGTGATGCTTTCCACGCCACGCTGCTTGCCCGCCTCTGCGGCCATGTCCGTCAATTCGGCCGGGAACAGGAACAGGCTGGGGTCGCAACTGGTCAGCTGGACGTTCAACTGATCAATATAGCTTTCCTTGCCGCCAAAGCTGGTAGGCAGCGGCAGCGGCACAGGCCATGCGCCCGCATAGATGATGCCGAAGAACAGCTGGGCGAAATCCGCGCCCGTTTCCGCGACCAGTGCAATCCGGTCCTTGGGCCTCACGCCATGAGCGACCAGCCGATGTCCGCAGCCCAGCGCATCGGCTCGCAGCTCGGAAAAAGTATAGGGCCGCGCAAGATTGCCGCGCGCGTCATGAAAGTTCAGCCCGCGCTTGCCGCGCGCCGCATAGTCCAGGGCCTCGCCCAAGGTCGCGAAATCGGACAGCCGCCGCGGCAGGTCGTCAAAAGTGGGCGTTGCCGCCAGATCGGTGCTGTTCATGCTGTGCGAACCCGTCATATTGGTGTCACCCAATGGTCATCTGTCGTTATCCGGCGGCCCGCTAACATCTTTGCAGTCGGGTTGCACCGGATATCGTCATCCAGCATCGACTTCTAGCGTATAAGGGACGTTCAAAATCCGGCCCGACTGTGGCATAAACATGGCGCGCGACGCCCAATGGATCGATATGACCCCGAAACGACCTCGTCCGCCCCTTGATTCCGATAAACTTCGCGACATCGCGCTTCATTATGTCGGGCGCTATGCGACCAGTCGGGCAAAGCTGCTGGCCTATCTCGATCGCAAACTGCGCGAGCGGGGATGGAACGGTGACACCGCGCCTGACCCGCAGGGACTGGTCGAACGCTTTGCCCAGATGGGCTATATCGACGACGCCGGTTTTGCGGCGATGAAAGGCGCGGCGATGGCGCGCCGGGGCTATGGCGCCCAGCGCGTGGCGCAGGCGCTGCGTGGGGCCGGTATCGCGGACAAGGACCGGGAACTGGCGGATGCGCAAGCGGATGCCGCCCGCTGGTCCGCTGCCGAGGCATTCGCCCGGCGCAAGCGAGTTGGGCCTTATGCGGCACAGGTCCCCGATCGGGCAGTCCGCGAAAAGTTGATTGCGGCGTTTCTGCGCGCTGGCCATGGATATGAAATGGCACGAAAATGGGTGGACGCGGCGCCCGGCGAGCCGCCGCAGGCGGACGATGGAGAGGGTGAATGACGACAGCGGTAAACCTGCGCGGATCGATGATCGGACGCGGCCTGCTGGCCGGCGCGGCTGCGATTGCCGCCATATCCATCGGCTATCGCCTGACGCGCGACGATGGCAAGGATCTTGCCCCAGCCGCCGCCCCCGCCCCCGGTTCAGCCGTTGCGGACGACTCAATCCCTGCGCTTCAGGCGCGCGTGGGGGCCAACCCCAAGGATGTCGAAAGCTGGCAGCGGCTGGGCTGGGTATATTTCGAGAGGGGCCGCCATGCCGACGCGGCGCGTGCCTACAAGCGTGCGGTCGCGCTCGCGCCCGGCAATGCGGCGCTGTGGTCCGCCTATGGCGAGGCGCTGGTGATGGCGGACGAGCGGGACCCTATGCCCAATCAGGCGGCGATGGCGTTCGACAAGGCGCTGGCGATCGACGCAAAAGAGCCGCGTGCGCGCTATTTCGCAGCGGTGCGGCAGGATCTGGCGGGCGGCCATGAAGCAGCGATCAAGAGCTGGCTCGCCCTGCTGGCCGACACGCCGCCCGGCGCACCGTGGGAGTTGGATTTGCGCCGCACGATCGAACAGGTGGGCAAGATCAACCGGATCGACGTTGCCGACCGCCTCGCCGCGATCAAGCCGACCGCGCATCCCGCCATCGACGCGCCGGTCGCCACCGCCGCTATTCCCGGCCCGACCCGCGAACAGATGCAGGCCGCGGCCAGCCTGCCCAAGGGTGCACAGGACCAGATGATCGCGGGAATGTTGCAGAGCCTGGAGTCCAAACTGCGCGCCAACCCCGCGAATATCGAAGGCTGGATCATGTTGATGCGCAGCCGGATGACGCTGGGCGAAGGCGCGAAAGCGAGCGATGCACTGGCTCGCGCGATTGCCGCCAATTCGGCGCAGGCGGCACGGCTCAAGGATGAGGCGCGGGTGCTGGGCGTACCGGGAGCTTGACCAACGGCGCGCGCGATGATGCGAGCCAATGGCAGGCACGCCATTCTGCGGCTGCGCGATCGACCCAGGCTTTCTGGCGCGCAACAGGAAAGGCCGGGCTGTCGCCAGCCCGGCCCCTTATATCACCTTGAGGCCGGTCAGGCCGTAGGTGCCAATCCCTTGATCGCGCTGTCGACAAGAGCCTTGTCTGCGGTGGCGCCATGGCCGTCCGCGATCAGCGTGACCGCAGCGCTCGTGGCGGCATTGACCGCCTTGGCGCGAATGTCCGCGACAGCCGCGCGTTCGGCCGCGCCGATCTTGTCCTCCGCCATCTTCTGACGGCGCACGACAAGAGCCTCGGCGTTGAGCTTTGCGTCCTCCAGCAGCGTTTCGGCCTCATGCTCGGCATGCTTGCGCATGGCCTCCGCCTCGCCAGCCGCAGCTGCCAGCTTCGCCTCATATTCAGCCTTGAGCGCTTCGGCTTCTGCGCGCAGCTTGGATGCTTCGTCCAGCTGCGCCCTGATCGCCGCGATACGACCATCCAGCACCCGTCCGATCAGCGCCGGAACACCTTTGACCACAAGGATGATGATGAAGATCGCCATCGCCAGGCTGACCCAGGCGGTTGCGTCCATCCCGACGGCGCGGGGGTCGCTGTGTGGCGCGACGCCCTCATGCTCTGCCGTGCCCGAAGGCGCCATGCCCTCGGTATGGATCGCCTCGCCAAGATGCGGGGGAGCGCTTGCTTCGTTCACTGCTGCCTCAGCCATGAGCCAATGCCGCCTTTACTGCGTTGCGGGCCTCATCTTCCGACGCAGTCACGCCGGAAATCTTGGCCACCAGGTCGCGCGCAGCCTGCGCTGCGACCGTTTCAATCTCTGCCATAGCGGCGGTGGATGCGGCCCTTATGCGTGCCTCGGCGGCACCGATCTTTTCCGCAATTTCTGCGTCAGCGACGGCAAGCTTGCCTTCGGACGCCTTGGCGGCTTCCGATTTGGCCTGCGCCACCAGCGCCTGAGCCGCAGCCCGGCTCTCCGCCTCGCGGGCGCGATAGTCCGCCTCTACCTCGTCGGCTCGGGCGAAAGCCGCTTTCGCCGCTTCCAGATCGCCTGAAATCCGGCCGTCTCGCGCGTCGACCGTCGCCTGGACCTTGGGCACCATGCCCAGGCCGATAACGAGAAAGACGAAGCCGAAGGTCAGCAGCAGCCAGAATATCTGGCTGGAATAGGTTCCGGCAATTTGCGCGATTTGAGGCATGTCTTTTATGCGTCCGATGATGGACAGGCGGGAGCGGCGCAACGCGCGCCCCCGCCTGCCGAGTCATTGTCAGGCCACGAACACCAGGATCATGGCGATAACGAACGCCAGCAGACCCAGAAGTTCGGCTGCGGCGAAACCGATGAACAGACGGCCCTGCTGGCCGTCGGCGGCACCGGGGTTACGCAGCGCACCTTCGAGGAAGGCGCTGAACACGTTGCCCACACCGAGGGCAGCGATCCCCGCACCGATCGCGGCCAAGCCAGCACCGAGCAGCTTTGCAGCTTCTGCGTCCATGATAATACTCCTTTTCTAGATCTTCTAAATGTTGGACAAAATGACTTAGTGAAGGTTCTCGGCGTCGTTGATGTAGACCGAGGTCAACAGCGCGAACACATAGGCCTGGATCACCGCCACCAGCACTTCGAGAGCGCTGATCCCGATCATCAGGATGAAACTGGCCGCGCCGACGGTCAGGCCGTAGCCGACACCGGCGTTGGAACTGTTGATGACGAAGCCGGCGAGGACCTTGAGCAGCACGTGCCCGGCGGTCATCGCAACGAACAGTCGCAGCCCCAGGCTGAACGGACGCACCATGAACGAGATCAACTCGATCGGGAAAATGACCGGGATCATCGGCAATGGCGTACCGTGCGGCACGAACAGCGAGAAGAAATGGAAGCCATGTTTGGCAAAGCCGACGATCAGAACGATCGAAAAGCTCATGATCGCCAGCACGCCGGTGGCGGTAAAATGGCTGGTGAACGTAAAGGGATGCAGGCCGACCAGACCCAGCGGCAGCAAGCCCAGAAGGTTTGCCAGCAGGATGAACATGAACAGTGAGAAGACATAGGGAATATATTTCTTCCCGCCCTCGCCCACATTGGACATCAGCAAATTCTTGATGAAGCCGGTCATATATTCGACCGCCATCTGCCAGCGGCCTGGGACCAGCTCGCGCTTCATGCCTCCGATCACGAAAATCCACAGCACCACCGCAGCGGCCACCATATACAGGGCGCTGTTGGTGAAGGCGATATTGAAGCCGCCAATCGACAAATCATCCGTACCGAACAGCGGTTCGATCGCAAATTGATGCATCGGATCGATTTTACCGGATTCTGCCACGTTGACCCCTGAATCGTAAGTGTATTCGATGTAAGACAAAAGCGCCCCTAATCACCGGAACGCTTCGTCGTCAGCCTGATGATGTTCCTGAACGCCGCCACGATCCCGAGACCGAGGAAAATGAGCAGGAGCCAAGGGGATGTGCCGAAAAGACGGTCAAGGACCCATCCCACCAGCGCACCGCCAACAAGACCCCCGATCAGTTCGGCCAGAACGCGGTTCCCCAGGCGGGACCCATCGTCCGCCTGTTGCTGCGTCGCGCCAACCCTGACCTTTTCGGCCTGCTCAGCGTGCGCAATCCGCTCCTCAAGAGCAATGATGCGCGCATCTTCACCTGCCGGGTCTTCTTCGGGCGATCCCGTGGCCATGCCATCCTCCCAACGGCCACATGGCCGACAAAAGGGGCAATGACCTGAACGGTTGCACCCGTCAAGGCGCGGCCCGTTTAGAAAGCAGATGCGGGATAGTCAACCACTCTGGCACAGTTGGGCCAGAGCGGGTTTACGACAGGGAATTCAGCCCGCCGTGGCGCAATAGGCCGGCAGGACAATGGGCCCGGATCCCTTTGTCTGCCATGCACCGGCGCCGATGCGATAGGCCTGGCCCGGCTTGACCCGGCTGCTCAGCGTCTGGCAACCCGTAGCGGCGGCGACATCCTGCACGGTCACGCCGCGCTTGCCGGCGAGATCGGTATAGGCGGCGCGGCGCTTGATATTGATGGATTCGACTTCCGCGCGCACATCGGCGCCGACGGAGCCTGCGATGCCAAGATAGCCGTCGGCTTGCTCGCCGACAGTGCCGGCGGCGATGGCGGACGCCACCGCGCCCGACTGCGCACGCGCGGGGGCGGCAATTACCAGGCCTGTCGCCAAGGCAACGGCGGCACCGGCGGCGATCATCAACAGCTTGCGTGTCATTGCGGGAACAACTCCGGGTTATTCTGTATGAGGTCCTGCGCGTCGCGTTGCAGCCGCACGACCACTTCCTGCTGCACCTTCACATTCAGGTTGATTTCGATCGGCTTGTCCGGGGCCTTCACCTGGATACAGCCCCCCAGCGGAATGATTCCCGTTGCCAAACCGGCGAAACCCGCCGTCATGATCGTTCGTCTGTTCATTTCTGCTCCCCGTTTGGCACAGTGTCGCTTTCCGCAGGCTGAACCGCAAGGCCCTCGCGCAACTTCTGCTGATACGAATCCCCGATGCTGTTGCGGATCAGGATGGTCGGGTCGATGAAGGACTTGGCGGTTCCCAGCAATCCCCGGAAGGGCGCGGATATCCGCACGTTGAAGATGAACGGCAGACCGGTGAAATTGCTCGCCAGCCCGACGGGCGCGACCCCGACCTGGCCGCGATTGACGCCGTTGAAGACGACATTCGTCACCATCTCGCCGTCGAGCGCTCCGTCCATCAGGATCGTGAGGCATTTATATTGCAGATTTTTGAGCGCGTCGAAGGCGAGCTTGCCGAACGTGCCCAGCTGTTCGTTGGATACCGGCCCGACATAGGACAAGACCCCAGATTGGCGGGCGGGGTCGCATGGTATGGTCGGCAGGACGCCTTCGGGCATCAGCAGCGGGGGCATGCCCAGCTGGCGCGCAACCAGCACGCCGCCGGCAATTCGTCCTCCGTCGGCATCGAAGATCAGCGGCATGATCCCGTCGAACGTGCCTGTCGCCGAGATATTGTCCAGTTCCATCGTCTGAATGAACGCACCGGCATCAAGCCCGACGACGCGAAAGGTCAGGTAGCGATCGACATCCGCGGCGAAATCCAGCGTCGTCGGAAGCAACGCCAGCCTTCCGCCCGAAAAGGGCCACTCGCCTCCCTCGATATGCACCTTCTGCCCCGGTTCCAGTCGATAGCGCACCACCCCGTCACGCACCTCGACGCCGGGATTGACGACGCGCATCGTGACAAGCTGTCCCGGCGCGCTGACCAGGCCGATCAGGTCGGTGAAGCGAATCTCGCCGGACAGGCCCTCCACCGGGCCGAAAGCAGCGGCCAGGTTCGCATCGCTTGTGCGGAACACACCGGTGCTGGTCACGCGATCGCCGGTCCACAGCACCTGCCCCTCGCCCGTCACCCTGCCCTCGACATTGGCGACCACGCCCAACGCCAGCCTCGTTACATCCTCCGGCTGGAGCGTCGAGTTGAAGGCCAGCCCCGGCACCTTGAGATCAGCGCTGCCTCGCCCGCTCGACAGGTCATGCACGATGTCGACCGTGGCGACAGTGGCGCTGTTGCGCGGCGTCAGCAGATTGCCCGTGGCGCGTATCCGCCCATCACTCATGGTCAGGACGAAATCGCGGCTGCTGAGCGGATTGAACCGGTCGGGCGCCTGGGAATCCTTCAGCACCAGGCTGCCGCCCAGCGTCAGCACGCCACTGGTAAAGCCCCACGCGCCTTCGGCCGCCTCGACAAGCAAAGGCACCGTGCCGATTCGCGCGCTGGCGCCGTCCAGCCGACCGTTCAGCCCGCCTGCCCCCGATCGGCCGGTCAAACCGGTGGCGGTCAGGCGAACGGGCGATGCGGCCTGCCCGATGGAAAGCGCCATATTGGCGAGCGCGAACCCGCCGTCGGCCAAGGCGAAGCGTGCGCGATCCGCTGTCAGGCGCATCGGACTGTCGCCGCTATGACCTTTGATATCCAGCGACCGGATTTCGGCTCCCCCGCGCATCCCCTGCGGGCCATAAGCAAGCAGCGCGCCCCTTTCGATCGGGCAGAGCGTCTGGCGCAGCCCGGCGACGGAAAAGTCGCCATACCGCGCCCTGGCCAGCGACAAGGGCACGCAGCGCGGATTGATTTTAACGCCCCTGCCCGCCGCGACATCCCCTTCCAGCGGGATCACCAGTCCAGCTATCGCGCCATCCGCCAGGGGACCATCGAGCCGCACGATCGTGGAAAAGCGCGTGACGCCACCGGGCGCAGCGGTAAAGCGCACCGGCTCGGCAGTCAGCCGTGCGCCCGCGGCGGCATAGGCGTCCATGAAAAGCTGCCCCCCCATGCCGCCGCCCGGCCGGCGCACCAGCCGCAACGCCGCGCGGGGCAGACCGCCGCCTTCGCTCTTGAGACTGCCATCGAGCGCCCAATCGAAACCCGCCCCGCCCCAGGCCATCGTCACCCGGCTGTCGGGAGCCATGCCCACGCGCGCGCCGCTGGCGGCATCGAACTGCGTGCCGTCCAGAATCAGGCTGCCGCTCGTTCCCTTCCGCGCGAAAGCAAATCGCGATCGCAGCAGATTGTCGCGCCCGGCTGCATCTATGGCGTCGCTCAGGCGGTCCATCAGCGGACCTACCGGCGTTCCTGCCGTCATCGCCTGCGCAGATCGCAAGGGATGCGGCCCGGTCGGCCGAACATTGCGCGCGGTCATCATACCCTTTGCCGTCATCGCCGACCCGCCGGCATAGGACCAGGCGGCATCCAGCGTCACCGTCTGCGCCAAAGCGCCCGCGATGGTGAGCGCGTGCCCCCGCAGCTTGGCTTGGCCACGGGTGACGCGGGCATCGCCTTCGAACGAGGACCGGATGGCCGGTCGACCCAGTACGACATCTTGCGCCTTTAACGCCTGTGCGTCGAATGCAAGGCTGCCCGACCAGCGATCGAGCGCCTGCCCCAGCGTGACATCGATGCGCGCATCGGGTTTCGCCAGCGCAACCCCGGCGGAGCGACAGGCAAAGGCGCCTGCCCCGACCGGCCCAGACAGGTGCGGTCGCCCGTCGCGAATGGCCACGTTCAACAGCGCGGTGCCGGAAACAAGCCCGCAATCGGCCAAGCGCGCCTTCGGCATGACCGCAGCCATCCGCCCGCGAAACCCCGAATGGAGATTGCCCTCGCCATCCAGCTTAAGTCCCACCGCGCCCGCGTCCGTATCCAGTCGCATCCGCGCGTCCTTCAGCGCCAGCACGATATCGGGCAGGCTGAACGGCGCGGTCGACGTCGAATCGCGAAACTTGTCGACTTCTCCCAGGCTCAATATTCCGTTGCGTAACGATCCCCGTATCCGCACGCCGTCCGCGCGCACCGCAGCAACGCGCGGCGTCAGTCCGGCAAAGGCTATGTCCACCTCCACCGAACGCGCCACAAGATCGGGATCGGCCGGATCGCCGAGCACGATATTCTCGATCCGCTGGGTGCGCAGGCCGATCGCGGCCAGGTCGTAACGGGCTGCGACTCCCCGGCGGTTCAGCTCGCGACCAAGGAAATTCTCGGCGATCGGCGCGCGTTGCGTCCACAGCCCAAGAATGACGAGCGTCAGAAGGCCCAGGCCTGTTCCCAACCACCGAAGCCAGCCCCGGCGAACCTCATTTTCGCCGTCAATTTCGTTCATGCGCGTGGCCAACCCCGGCTTTCGTCCTGTGTCACGATCCGTGACGCATCCTCAACGTCCATCCTGACCTAAATATCCTTGCCGCCATAATGCGCAACGCCTAGCGGTCGGCAATGGCGAATGCGGGGGACAGCAACGGGCATGATGGCGCGGGTCATCGCGCGCGGTTGCGACAGCGGCTGGCGGATGGCGGCCCCGATGCTTTGCTCGACCATGAAATTATCGAATATCTTCTCGCCCTCGCCATTCCCCGGCGGGATACCAAGCCGCTGGCAAAGGCGCTGCTGCGCGAATTCGGCGGCATAGGCGGCCTGATGTCGGCCGATTGGGCCGCGATCGCCCGCGTGCCTGGGATGGGCGACACCAGTGTCGCGGCGATCAAGATCGTCCAGGCCAGCGCCCTGCGCCTGTTACGCGCCCAAGTCGCGGAAAAGCCCGTCCTTGCCAGCTGGCAGGCGCTGCTCGACTATCTGCGTGCAGACATGGCCCATCTGGGTGTCGAACGGGTCCGCGTTCTGCACCTCAACAGCCGCAATATGTTGATCCGCGACGAACATATGGGCGACGGATCGATCGATCAGGCAGCGATCTACACGCGCGAAGTCATCCGGCGCGCCATCGACCTGGGATCGGCATCGCTCATCCTGGTGCACAATCACCCCAGCGGCGCGCCCGACCCCAGCCGGCAGGATATAGACATAACGCGGCAGATCATCGAAGCGGGCAAGCGACTCAACATCGCGGTCCACGATCACATCATCATCGGCGCGCAGGGCCATAGCAGCATGCGCGCGCTGGGCCTGCTATAGGCAAAGATCAGCCGCTGAAACCCACCGACAGAAATTCGGGCATCGGCCCGTTCCAGCCCTCGTCCGGGCCATCGTCCGCGGTTTCATGGCGGCGCGGACGCTGCGCCGGGGGCGTGTCGCGACGCGCAGGGCGAGGATCCTCGCGGGGGCGCTCCACCCGAACCGCCGGTTCCTGGTCCCTGGAGGCACGGCTTTCCTGGGCCTTTTTTGGCTCCGCCCGGCGTGGCGCCTGCACCTTCGCTTCGGCAGGTGCTGCAATCGACGGCGCTTGGAACAGGTCGATCTTGGTGCCGATCAGTTTCTGGATGTTGTCGATCGCTTCGGCGTCCTCCGCCGTGACGAAGGTATAGGCCACGCCCTTGGCGCCGGCGCGACCCGTGCGACCGATACGGTGGACATAATCGTCCGGATGCCATGGGGCGTCATAGTTGAACACATGGCTCACGCCCTTGATGTCCAGCCCGCGTGCGGCGACATCGGACGCAACAAGGATATTGACGGTTCCGTTCTTGAACCGTTCCAGCTCGGCAAGACGCGACCCCTGATCGATATCGCCGTGAATTTCGCCCGATTTGAAGCCCGCGCGCTGCAACGTCTTGTTCAGATCGCGCACCGTCGTCTTGCGATTGCAGAATATGACCGCGCTGGTCACATCCTCTGCCATCAGCATGTCGCGCAAGGCGTCGCGCTTCTTGCGCGAATCGACCTTGACCAGCCACTGCGCGATATTGATCGCCGCCGTCGCCGGGCGTGCGACTTCGATCGACTTCGGATTGGACAGAAATTTATCCGCCAGCTTCTTGATGACCGGGGGCATCGTCGCGGAAAACAGCAAGGTCTGCCGTTGCGCCGGCAATTTGGTGCAGATTTCCTCGATATCGGGGATGAAGCCCATGTCGAGCATCCGGTCGGCCTCGTCGATCACCAGCAGCGAACAGCCATTCAGCATGATCTTGCCGCGACCGAACAGGTCCATCAGGCGACCGGGCGTCGCGATCAGCACATCCACGCCCTTTTCGAGCGCGGCAAGCTGGTCGCCCATCGACACGCCGCCGATCAGCAGCGCCATCGACAGCTTGTGATACTTGCCGTATTTTTCGAAATTCTCGGCGACCTGCGCAGCGAGCTCGCGGGTCGGCTCCAGGATCAGGCTGCGGGGCATGCGCGCCCGGCTGCGTCCGTGGGCCAGGATGTCGATCATCGGCAACACGAAACTGGCTGTCTTGCCCGTGCCCGTCTGGGCAATGCCGACGATGTCCTTCATCATCAAAACGGAAGGAATGGCCTGCGCCTGGATAGGCGTGGGCGTGTCATATCCCGCCTCTGTTACGGCGCGTAGCAATTCGTCGGATAGGCCGAGATCGGCAAAAGTCATGCACATGTCCGGAACAAGGGAAAAATCCGCTGCGCTGATTGGCGACAATGGAACTGCGCGCCCTTGCGGAAATAGCGCTGGCTTGTCAAGAAAATCACGAGAAAAAGCGGGCTTTCGGCCTTTGTCGAAGCCTAATCCCCTTCGACCAGCCGCTTGAAACTGTCGATGGCGCAGGCAAAGCCGCTGCGCGCCTGCAAATCGTCGCGTCCCGCGCACAACGACCCGTCGCGTTCCGGTTCCACATAAAAGCCCGAATAGAAGCCGGCCGATCGGCAGCCCCGTTCCAGTCGTGCGCGATAGCGGTGATTGTCCGCCAGCACCAGGTCGACGCCATTGGGCACGGTGATGGCGGCCGCCCGGATCGACCGGATGGCGAGGCATTTGGGTCCCTTCTTTTCTTCCCATTCGACCGGATCTTCCCGCTCCCTGGTGGAAGCGCGCCCCTTGCGCCGATCCATCGGCACGCGGATGATGATCCGCTGCTGAATCGAAAGCTGCGCCCATTCGACAGTCTGCCCGTCGGGCGCAAGCAGCAGCAGCAAAACGGAATGAAGCAAATCCGACCCCTTTTGACGACAAATGATAAAGGACCGAGGTTGAACAAGCGATGAATTCCGGGGCATAGCATCGTCCCATGTTTGGACAGGTCCCATGATCGACGCCGCCCTCGTCGCCCGCTTCGCCGACCTGCTCGGTCCCAGGGGCGTCACCACCGATCCGGACGAGATCGCGCCATGGACCACCGACTGGCGCGGCCGGTTTCACGGTGCCGCCGCAGCCATCCTGTCGCCGTCGTCCACCGCCGAAGTCTCGGCCGTCATGGCGCTGGCAAGCCAGCTTGGCGTGCCGCTGGTGCCCCAGGGTGGCAACACGTCGATGGTCGGCGGCGCGACACCGCCGGCGGACGGTCGCGCGCTCATCCTGTCGCTCCGCCGCCTCAATCGCATTCGCAGCCTTTCGGCCCAGGACAATCTGGCGGTCTGCGAAGCCGGCGTGATCCTGTCGACACTGCACGATGCCGCCGGCGCTGCGGACCGCCGTTTCCCGCTCAGCCTGGGCGCGAAGGGATCGGCGACCATAGGCGGCCTTGTGTCGACAAACGCCGGCGGCACGCAGGTACTGCGCCATGGCACGATGCGCGCGCTGGTGGCGGGGATCGAAGCGGTGTTTCCCGACGGCAGCATCTTTGACGGGCTGGCCCCGTTGAAAAAGGACAATCGCGGCTATGATATCAGACAGCTTCTGATCGGTGCCGAAGGAACGCTCGGCGTCGTAACCGCGGCCACGCTGCGGCTCGTGCCCGCCGTCGCGGCGCGCGCGGTCGGCTGGGTCGGGGTGGACAGCCCGCACGCGGCGCTCGCCCTGCTCCGCATGATCGAAACCACGCTGGGCGACAGCGTCGAGGGCTTTGAGGTTCTTGCCGAGGACGGGCTGAACCATGTCCTGTCCTATCTTCCCGCTGCCCGGCCACCGATCGCGACGCGCGCGCCCTGGCATGTATTGATCGAAGTGGTGGATCATGTCGGCGATAGCGATCCTGGTCCTGCGGAACGGCTGGAAGCAGCACTCGCACAGGCACTCGATGCGTCGATCGTGATCGACGCATCGATCGCCGCCACCGAAGCGCAGGCGGAAGCCTTCTGGCTGATCCGCGAATCCCTTTCGCCCGCCGAAAAGGCGCAGGGGCCTGCGCTCCAGTTCGACATCAGCGTGCCCGTGGCGCGGATGCCCGACTTCATGACCAAGGGCGCCGCCGCCGCCGAGGCCGCGTTTCCCGGCACCACCGCATCCTCCTTCGGCCATCTGGGCGATGGCAATGTCCATTTCCACGTCCGCGCGCCGGGTGGGACCGGCGATGGCCCGGCGTGGATCGCGGATCAGGGAAAGGCCATCAGCAGCTTTGTTCACGACGCGGTCGTTGCCGCCGGCGGGTCGATTTCGGCCGAACATGGCATCGGCCAGATGAAGCGCGCCGAACTGGGGCGCCTCGGCAGCCCGGCGCAGTTGATGGCGATGCGGGCCATCAAGGCGGCGTTCGATCCGCAGGGCCTGATGAATCCGGAAAAGCTGATACCGATGCCGGGCGAAGGGTGATGCCCGTCAACAGGAAAGCGATTGCCTCTCCCGGCCAAGGCCTTTAGGGCGGCATGCCATGATCAGACCGGCGGCGCGCAGCATCGCGCCCCTTTTCGACGGAGTGGAACAGACCCATGGCCAGCGCGCCCGCCAACAGTCTCCCGATCTTTTACAATGATCTCATTCCGCTCAGCAGCAATGACCATAGCGAATATAGCCTGCGTCCCGTCGAGTCCGCGCCGCATTTGGCGGTGCAACATGCGATCCCGCTGACGGTCGAGGAGTTTTCCGCCGCGCAACGCTTCGTGCCGATCATTTTTTCGGCCGGCGCCGACCCGGTGCCGCTGGCGCTCATGGGCCTCAACGAAGGCGTCAACGTGTTCCTGGACGAGGAAGGCAAGCTGCTCGGCCCCGTCTATGTTCCCGCTTATGTCCGCCGCTATCCGTGGATGCTGGCGAAGCTGCGGCCCGACAGCGACGACCTCTCGCTCTGTTTCGATCCCACGTCGAGCGCGGTCGGCATCTTCGATGAAGGCGACAGGCTCTTCGAAGATGGCAAGCCCAGCGAAATCACGCAGAATCTGTTGAAGTTCTGCGAAGAATTCGAACAGGCGGCCGCGCGTACGGGGCAGTTCATGCAGGAACTGCGGGGCCTCGACCTGCTGATGGAAGGCGAAGTCGCCATCCAGGTCCCCGGTGCGGAACAGCCGTTCATTTATCGCGGTTTCCAGATGGTCAACGAAGAGAAGCTGCGTGACATGCGGGGCGATCAACTGCGCAAGATCAGCCAGAACGGCATGTTGCCGCTGCTCTATGCCCATCTTTTCTCGCTTCAGCTGCTGCGGGACATTTTCGATCGGCAGGTTCAGCAGGGCAAGGGTCCGATCATTCCCGTCCAGGCAGAACCGGCAATCGCTGAAAGCTGAACATTTTTAGGGGCGCCGGACGGAATGGTCGATTTGGACCGGATTTATTCAGTTCCCTCTTGAAACGGAATCAAACCCGGCTTATCTTCACACATATGGCCCACCCGCCCCCCTTTCGGGTGCGCCATATGGGCGCTTCCCCCTTTGGAAGCGTCTCCTCCCTGAACCTGGCCACCCCATGCGAATCGCATGGGGTGGTTTTTTATGGCTGGCGATCGGCGCTGCAATCGCTTGACGGCCTGACCACAGCCGCCTAAATGCGCCCTCCTGCGGTCGATCACCCGACCTGCGGCCCCTTCGTCTAGCGGTCAGGACGCGGCCCTCTCACGGCTGAAACACGGGTTCGATTCCCGTAGGGGTCACCAAAATCCTCTCCCAGAGAGTATCAGAAGGTGCCGGGAACGGCGGTTTTCTGCGGTTTTTCGTGGTAGGCATCCTATACGGAGCGGTCTCGGACCACCGGATACCAGCAACTTGATGGTATGCCTGATGGTAGCGCGGCCCTCCTCGAAAAGGAGATACCATCATGGCGCTTACAGCTGCGCCAAGGGCCGGGAAAAGCCCTATAAACTCACCGATGGTGATGGCCTGTTCCTCTATGTGACGCCCAATGGGGGCGCTACTGGCGGATGAACTATCGCCATATGGGCAAGCAGAAGACGCTGGCTTTCGGCGTCTATCCCGACATCGGCCTTGCCGACGCCCGCGAGCAGCGCGACGCCGCCCGCAAAGTGCTGGCGAAGGGTAATGACCCCGCCGAGAAAGCAAAGCTGGATCGGCTTGCCGCCACCGTCGCCGCCGCCAACAGCTTCAAGGCGGTTGCCGACGAGTGGCTGGTGAAGGTCGAGCGTGAAGGCCGCTCCGCCGTTACGATGAAGAAGCTGCGTTGGCTGCTGGACTTCATCAATGCATCGCTTGGCAAACGCCCTGTCACCGCCATCACTGCGCAGGAGGTGTTGACCATGCTGCGCAAGATGGAGGGCAAGGGCAAGTATGAGACAGCCAAGCGGCTACGCAGCACTGCAGCCAGGTAGCCCGACAATATGCCCTCCCGCGCTAACTGGATGATGCTATCCGGGTTGTCGGGAAACAGAAAGGCGGCGTCGGCGAGATTTCCGGTGAGCTGCCTGAGACGAGCCGGCGGCTCGCTCGCCTTCGGTCGCGCCGCGCGGAGAATTTCCCGCCAGCGGAAGGCGCTGTCGGTCACGATGGAGGCCCCGGTCGCCTGCGCCAGATACATGGCGATTTCAAAATTCGGTCCCATCTGCATCAGGCGCATCTGACCGCCGTCCTTGCCGCCGAAGATGTACGGCACCGGCGACCTGTCTCACATCATCACCGGTCATGCATACAAACAGGCCAAGGCGATCCTCGACAACATGGGATCGGACCTCAGCTGCTTCGTTCCGACTGACGCCTATCGCAACGCCGTTACAGCGCTGCAGGATCATCGCTTCGTCATCCTTCCTGGGCGATCCTGCTTCCGGGAAATCGACCATAGCGGCCAGCCTACCGCGCCGTGTAGAGGGCGCCGCCTTCCTTCGCTGGCTCAAGGGTGCCACTTCCTCATGATTCGAAAGTCTGGAAGCAAGGACCGGAGCGACGGCGCCCTAGTGAATTCGCGCGCCTCTTGCGCTTGCCTCCGACTTTTTCTAAGATATATTATGTTTTAGCAATGACAGGATGCGGTTCCACAGCTAGAAGGTAATCACGCATGGTTTTCGTTCCGCTTACAGGTCAACGCTATGACATGCCTGCGATGTTCGGCCCCTCGCCGGTGCCAGATCGCACCGTGATCGGCGATGCGCATGCGATTGTTCTGAGCTTTCCGACCTCGCGCGCCGCTGCCGGCAAGATGTTGCCGGGTCACTTCCGGCTCCCCGAGGCCGTGACCGCTTCGATCAGCTACGTCAGCTACCAGAATGTCGATTACCTGGGCGGGCGGGCCTATAATGAGATCGTCGTTTCGATAAACGCAGAGCACGGCGATGGAGACGACGCGATCGTCGCCGGATTTGCGCCGATTCTATGGGTCAACAAGGTGGGCGCCCTTATTGCGGGGCGAGAATATATGGGCCTCGGCAAGCTGTTCGGGACCATTCCCGACGCAGCGGTTGGCGAGTCAGAAGCAAGCTTCACCTGTTACGAAGAAGACGCCCTGCTTCTCAGAGCCGGCGCATCCTCGCTCCGCCGGCTTGCTCCAGAGGCGGTCCAGCGCGTCAACGACAAGGCCGGCGAGGTTCGCACCTTCGGCTGGAAATACATCGCCGCGCCGGGCGGGGGCAGCGACCTCGACTATCCGCTAATCAATGTCATGCGCTGGGACTATCGCGACGCATGGTCGGGCGAGGGATCGATCGAATGGCTGACGCCGGACCGACTCGCCGCGCCCTTTTCGTCCGCCGCGCTAGCTGTTCTGTCCGCTTTGCCGATCGAGGGTTCGGTTCGGGCGTTTCGCGGCACAGGACGCGCGATCATCGACCGGACCGCTACTCGCCGGCTTGCGGCGCGAACGTGATGACTGATCCATCCCCTCTTGAAGAACTGGAATTATCCATGACCGCCAAAGACATCGAGGGTGAGGCGTCAGCATCGGCATCCGGGAATGGCGGCGATGACATGCTGCATGAAAAGCTGACGACGATCGCCCTGTCCCGCACCAAGACCTGGGGCAATATCGAGACGAAAAACCATTATACGCCCGAGGATGTGTCCGATAGCGACGACATAAAAGGTGGCCCCGGCGAATATCCCTTCACGCGCGGGGCGTTCCCACAGATGTATCGATCGCGCATGTGGAGCATGCGCGAGATCGTCGGCTATGGCGCGCCCGAAGACACCCGAAGAGGGCTGGGCGTCGCGATCGAGAACGGCGCTTCCGGCCTGAACGTGGTGGACGATGTGCCGACCAAATGGGCGGTCGATCCCGACCATCCGATGTTCCGCAACGATGTGGGAATCGAGGGCGTATCGATCCCCACTCTGCGCGATTGCGAGCGGCTGATGGAGGGGATCGATCTTTCCAAAATCGATCTTGCCTGGCATTCGATTTCTCTCGTTTATCCGCTGACGGTCGCGGTGCACAAGAAGCGGGGCCAGCTGCTGGACTCGCTGCTCGGCTCGCACATGCCCGACTATTTCCATCAGGTCATATCGGGCTGGGGGTCCAAGCTGGTGCCGTCCAACATGGCGCTGCGGATGAGCGCCGGGTGCCTGGAATATTCGGCGGCCAACACGCCCTTATGGGCGCTTGGCCTGCCCCAGGCCTATGACGTGCGCGAACGCGGCGTGTCGCCGGCGGGCGAGATCGCGGTCGGCATGGCGATCGTCAACACCTGCCTCGACGATATCGCCAGGCGCGGCACGTCGGTCGACCAGATCGCGCCGCGCATGGCCTGGGTATCGACCTCCGACGTCGATTTCTTCGAGGAAGTCGCCAAATTCCGCGCCTTGCGCCGTATCTGGGCGCGGACGATGAAGGAAAGGTTCGGCGCGACCAACGAGCGCAGCATGCGGCTGCGCATCGCGTGCCACACTGCGGGCAAGTCGCTGGTCTATCAGCAGCCGCTCAACAATATCACCCGCGCCGCGCTCCAGACCTTCGCCGCGATCTGCGGCGGGGTCCAGTCGGTCGAAACCTGCACCTATGACGAGCCGATCTGCATCCCGACCAAGGAAGCCAAGGAACTGGCGCTGCGGACGCAGCAGATATTGGCGCATGAAATCGGCGCGGCGCGCGTCGCCGATCCGCTTGGCGGCAGCTATTATGTCGAGGCGCTGACCGACGCGGTCGAGAAGGAGGCGCTGGCGCTGTTGGCGGAAATCGAAAAGCGCGGGCTGGTCGAAGCGATCGAAAGTGGCTGGCTGGAGGGCGAAATGGACAAGTTCAACGTCCAGTATGACCGCGAACTGCACGACAAGGAACGACTGGTCGTCGGCCTCAACGCCTTCACCAACCCCGATGAAAAGCCCTTTGCCCGCTTCGAGCCGATGAAGGCCTCGATCCAGAACCATGTCGAGCGGTTCGTCCAGTTCCGGGGCCAGCGCGACATGGCGACGGTCACGAGCGCCATGCAACATCTGCATCGCGTGACCCGCGAGGGCGGCAACCCCTACCCCGCCATGATCGACGCCTTCATCGCCGACGCGACCATTTCGGAGGTATGGGGCACGCTGCGCCAGGGCTTTGGCCATGCCTATGACGCCTTCGATGTCTATACCTCGCCCTTTGGCCTGTCGGAGAACTGAGCATGTCGGTGTTGCTCAATCGCAAGCTCGGCCGGGTGGGCCTGGGCATGCTCGGTCTCGACGTGCATACCAAGGGCATTCGCACGCTTTCGACCCGTCTTGGCGATTATGGCTGCGAGGTCGCCTTTCTGGGCGAACATCTGACGGTGCGCGAGCTTGTGCGGCAAGCACGCGAACGGGACGTCGACCTGATCGGGATCAGCTTTTCTTCGGGGGCTTATGTCGACCATTGTCGCGATGTGGTCGCGGAAATGCGGGCCCAGAGGATGGACGTGCCGCTGATGATCGGGGGGCTGGTTCATCAGGACGATCATGATGCGCTCAAGGCGCTGGGGGTCGAGGGGATATTCGGGTCGGGGTCGACCATCGACGATATCATCGCATTTATCGAAAAAGTGACGCTCGATCGGGTGCTGCGGCGGGCGGAAACGACAAAAGAGGACGGCGGGAGGGCAGCCGGATGAGGGCGGAGGCGACGGCGCGAACATCCTATTTCCGGGCCAACCCCCAGGCGCAGATTTCGGAAATGACGCTCGGCGATCTGCTGCGGAGCTGCGCGCAATCCGTGCCCGATCGCATCGCGCTCAAGGAAAGCCCGGACATGGAGGGCCGCCAGCGGTCCTGGACCTATGCGCAGGCATGGGCGGCGGCGGAGCGGTCGGCGCGCGGCTTGCTCACGCTGTTCCGGCCAGGCGAGCATGTCGCGATCTGGGCGCATAATGTGCCGGAATGGTGGCTGGTGGAATTCGGCGCAGCGCTGGCCGGCATCGTCCTCGTCACGATCAATCCGGCCAGCCGCGAAAGCGAGGTCGCCTACATCCTCGAAAATTCCGATGCGGTCGGCCTTATCACGGTGCGCCACTGTCGGGGCAGCGATCACCTCGCCATGCTGGCACAGATACGCGATGGCTTGCCGCTGTTGCGCGAGGTGCTGATCCTCGACGACTGGGCCGATTTCATGGCGGCCGCGCCCACCGATGGCGCGCTTCCGCAGGTTGCCCCCACCGATCCGGTCATGATCCAATATACGTCGGGCACGACCGGCAAGCCCAAGGGCGCGCGCATGCGCCATCGCGGGATCGTCAACAGCTCGAAATTCGCCACCGCATGTTTCGACGCCGGCGATGGATCGGTGTGGCTTAACTGCGTGCCGATGTTTCATACCGGCGGATCGGTCCATTCCACCTGCGGAGCGCTGTGGAGCAGGGGCACACTGATCCTGCCGCCGCAGTTCGAGCCTGGCCTCATGCTGCGCATGATCGAGCAGGAGCGGGTCACGATCACCACGACCGTGCCCACCATGGCGATCGCACTGCTCGAACATCCCGGCTTTGACGAGCTGGACCTCAGCAGCCTCAAGGTCCTGACCTGCGGCGGTGCGCCGGTCGCGCCCGAACTGGTCGAGCGGATCGAGCGTGAATTTGGCTGCGAATTCATGATGATCTTCGGCCAGACCGAAATGAGCGGCATGATCTGTTCGACCGTGCGCGGCGACAGCGTCGAGCATATCACGCAGACGGTGGGAACGCCGCTTGGTCCCACCGAGGTGCGCATCGTCGATTCCGCCACCGGCGAGGTGCTGCCGGTCGATACGATCGGCGAGATTTGCCTGCGCAGCGCCTGTGTGCTTCAGGATTATTATAAGAACTTGACGGCCACGGCAGAGGCGATTGAGCCTGACGGCTGGTTTCATACCGGCGATCTGGGGACGGTACGCGCCGACGGATATCTGACGATCACCGGACGGTCGAAGGATATGCTGATCCGTGGTGGCGAGAATATCTACCCACGGGAGATTGAGGATCAACTGCTCGTGCATCCCGCTATTTCCGATACGGCGGTGTTCGGTGTACCCGACGAGCGGTGGGGCGAGCAGATCGCGGTGGCCATCCGGTTGAAGCCGGGAGCCGTGGCGGACGAGGCGATATTAAGGGGCTTTCTCGAAAGTCGCGTCGCCAAATTCAAGATTCCCAAATATTGGTGGTTCGTCGACGAATTTCCGACCACGACGTCCGGCAAGATCCAGAAATTCGAGCTGAAGGCCCGCTATGCTCAACAGTTGGCCCCGCATTAGGGCGAAGCCCGAAGCCCACAAAAAAGGGGGGGTGATTTTTGCGTGACAGAGCCTGTTGCGGGATTAAGATGACTGGATTCTACGTCTCGTTAGATATATGAATGAAATTCGGCGGCCGGGGATATCGGTTCCTGAGACAACGCCGCAAAAAAGGGGAGTATGATCGTGAAAAAGGCTTCGGCGGGATTTTATGCAGCATCGATGATGGCTTTGCCCACCGGCTGGACATCGGCCGCACTGGCGCAAGACGCTGCACCAGTTCCAGTCGCCGGGACAGAGCGCGCCGTGGCGGGATCGGAAGAAATCGTGGTTACGGCGCGTCGGCGCGAAGAAAGTCTGTCGAAGGTTCCAATTTCCATCGCCACGATCGGCGGCGCTTCGCTCGAACGCCAGTCGATCAGGTCCGAATCCGATTTGCAGACTGCGGTCCCCGGCCTGATTGTAAGACAGACGGGAAGCAGCAACGCCATCAATTACGCGATCCGCGGCCAGAGTATCGACGCTTACAGCAACTCCGCCCCCGGCGTTCTGCCCTATATCAATGAGGTTCAGATCAACACGCTGGGCGCAGCCACATTCTACGACATCGAAAATATTCAGGTCCTCAAGGGACCGCAGGGCACGCTCTTTGGCCGCAATGCGACCGGCGGCGCGGTGCTGTATCAGTTCCGGCAACCCAAGGACGAGTTCGAAGGCTTCGTGACCGGGCGCCTAGGCAGCTTCGACAGCCGCCAGCTTACCGCCGCCGTCACTCTGCCTCTCGCACCTGGTATCGGCCTGCGGCTGGCGGGCAATCTCCAGTCCGGCGGCGGCTTCGTCAAAAATATTTTCAATGGCGAAAGGCTGGGGAACCTGACCCAGCGCTCGATCCGCGGCACGCTCAGGATCGAACCGGCCGATGGCATCACCAGTGTCACCACAGTTCAATATACGCGCGACCGTGGGCGCTCGACCCCGACGGAAATCTATTCCTACAACGCCTGCGGTGCAACCAATGGTGGCGCCACGCTCAACAGCAGCGCCGACTGCCTGTACAATCCGTCCAATCCCTTGTTCCAGGCCTATCTGGCGGCGAATCCGAACGCGCCGATCGGCGGCATACCCGGCGCGCTGGCCGCGCAGCGTCAGCTTGGGCCGTGGAAGACGAATATCGATGGCCAGTCGCTTTACAGAAATCGCAATGTCTTCGTCATCAACAGCACCGAAATCGAATTGTCACCGACGCTGAAGATCAAGAATATTCTGGGCTTCAACCGAGGCCGCAGAGTGACCGGCACCGACTTCGATGGCACGCCCTATGCGGTATATCATACACCGAACGTCGCTATTCCGCTGCTCAACGATACCCATCAATTTTCCGAAGAGTTGCAGGTTCAGGGCACGTTGTTCAACGACCGCCTCAACTATGTCGTCGGCGTCTATTATCTTAATCAGCGCGATATATTCGACGGCAATAATGCGGCGTTCAGCCTGCTGCCCCTGTTCCCCGCGACCGAGTTCAAATACGCCTCGAAGAACCGAGATCGTTCCTTGGCCGGGTTCGTGCAGGCGACATATCGCCTCACGGACGAGATCAATATTACGGGCGGCTTTCGCTATACGCGGGACAAGCTGTCGGCCAATAATCTGCCGACTTCCATATTTGGGGCGTCGTCGCAAAGCAGGACGGAGACCAACCCAAGCTGGACGGCAAGCATCGACTATCAGATAGCGCCGAGCCTCATGATCTACGCGGCGACGCGGGGCAGCTGGCGGACGGGCGGCTACAATAATACCAGCTTACCACTCAACATTCCTTCGGCACAGGGTGGCAACGAGTTCCGCCCGGAGACGACGGAAGACGTGGAAATCGGCGTGAAGTTCAATGGATTGATCGGTGATACGCCTGTCACCTTCAGCACGGATATCTTCGCTCAGTGGATTCACGATATCCAGCGCGCGGCGTTCGTGCCGGTCAATGGCAACCCCGCACTGGTGACCAACAATGTGCCCGAAGCCCGTGTCACTGGAGCCGAAGCCCAGTTCACGGCGCGACCCGCCTCCTGGCTCAATGCCGGGGGCAGCGTCACCTATGTCAAAGCGCGGTTTACCGAACCCCAGGCATTCGCGCTCGGCACGCCGCTGACCTACGGACCATTTGCGGACGTCCCCAAATGGTCCGGCGTCCTATATGCCGAAGGATCATGGCCATTGTCCGGTGACACCGGGACGATCACGCTTCGCGGCGATTTCTATGCCCAGACATCCTCCTATTTCTCCAACCTCGCCGCCACGCTCACCCCCAATACGCGTATTCCGGGATATGCCATCGCCAATGCCCGGCTCGGCTGGTCGTCGATCGCGGGAACGAAGCTTTCCGCCGCCTTGTATGTTCGAAACATCACCAAGGAAAAATATTATGTCGGAGGCCTTCCGACCGGGTCGGGATTCGGAATCAATTCGGTAAGCCCCGGCCGCCCGAGGACATTCGAAGGCGAACTGCGCTTCGAATTTTGAAGCCATCAGGGCGGATGGCGGTTGACCGTCGTCCGCCCCCATCCAGCAGGGAGGCTTCCAGACATGAGCGCGGCGCTACAGGCTGAAAGCGAGATCCGCCATCTTCTGGCGAGATATACCGACGCGATCTATCGCAAGGATTGGGACGCACTGAGAAAGACCTGGGCGACCAACGGCGTGTGGCACGCCTTTGGCGCGCGGCAGTAAGGGCGCGAGAACATCGTCAACTGGGTGTCGACGCTCATGGAGATGTTCCGTTTCACATGGATGGAAGCGCATGGCGCCATCATTGACGTGGATGGCGACACGGCCGAAGCCCGGCTCTACATCAACGAATATACGTGCGACATGCAGGGGGTGCGTCGCCTCGCTCTGGGCGTCTATCATGACCGCTATGTGATAGAGGATGGCCGCTGGCGTTTTGCCGTGCGGCACTGGAGTTTTCTCTATCTGGGCCGCCGGACATGTCCGCCAAATTCTGGGACATGCCGGCCTTTGGTTCTCCGCCCCATGATGCCGATATCGACCGGCCGAACACACCCAGCCTGGCAGATTTGCGGCGCGAATTGGGGCTATAAGCTCATTGCGGCAAATAGTGGCGCGGCTTGGTCTAGCCTATGAAGCGAAGCGCGATCGCGGCACCGCGCCGCCGACGGTGGAGCCGACCGGCAGCACCTCCTTCAAAAAGCCAAGAGCAGCGCCCATGGCCGCGTCCTGCCCCTCATCCGCGTAAAAGCCCAACTGGTCATAGGGGAGCAGGACGAGCCTCTTAGGCTCTGCGGCGTTGGCATAGGCCTTCATGACGGCGTCCATCGGGTGAATGACTTCATATCCCGTGTTCATGATGATGCACAATGGACGGGGCGAGATCTGGGCGATCGTCGCGATCGGGTTGAACTGAAGCACTTTTTCCAGCGATTCCATGCTCATGTCGCCGCGCCACGTTTCGGGCATCGTGGTCTGGAACTGCAACGCATCATCGCTGGTCGGCATGGCGCATATGTCCCGTGACCCAAAAGGCAGAGAAACCGGAATCCTCCGGCTTTGCTCCCCCCTGAAGCGCCGCGCCCGATCCTCGTCGATCGCGTCGAGCAAATCTTCCCATTGTTCCGCGTCGCGCAGGCCACGCATCCAGCTTCGGCCATCGACAATCGGCACCTGCGCGATCACAGCGCGCGCGCGGCGATCGCGGGCACCCGCCCCCAATGCCACCGCGCCGCCGAAGCTCGTGCCCCACAGCGCGATGCGGTCATGTTCGACATCGTCGCGCGTCTGGAGATAGCTGATCCCGGCGCTAAGGTCTTCCATATGTCGTTCGGGGAATTGTTCGCCCCGAACCGCGCCGCCGCTGGTGCCGAAGCTGCGATAATCGATCGCGAGCGTGACATAGCCTGCGTTGGAGAAATATGTCCCCTGCGGCACCAGCATGTCCCGCACGCCACTGAAACCATGTCCCACGACGATGCCGGGACGCCTTTCGCCGGCTTTCATATCCTGCGGCAGATACAGGTCGGCATGCACATGCGTGCCATCGACAAGAAATTCCACTCTCTCCGGCATGGCGCCCGGTCTCCTCTTTCGTCGGCAGCCGTTCAGTCCGGCCCATTCCGTTCAACGCCGACAAATATACGCCCATTTTCGATGCGCACGTCGAAGCGCTGCAATGGCCCGGTTTTGGGAAAGCCGATCGACCGGCCGGTCTCAAGGTCGAACTGGGCCGCGTGGACCGGGCAGGTGAAGCTCATGCCCGTAACCCGGCCCCCGTCGAGCGGCTTGGCCATGTGGGGGCAGCGATTGGCGAGAGCAAAGACGCGGCCCCCGGCGCCAACGAGCAGGATATCGCGCCCAGCGACGGCAAAACGCCGCTGCTGCCCGTTGCGAATGTCGCCTTCGAGGCAGACCGCGACATAGCCGCCCGGTGACGGGTCGCCTTCATGAGATCGTGCATCCTGCCCCGTCATCCTGCCAAGTATCGATCGACCTCGGCGAGATAATGGCGGATGCGGATTTCCTGTTCGCTGAGGCGATAGCCCTTGAAGGCGCGCGATTCGATACCGCGCTGCACACCCGGCACCAGCAGAGCGTCCTGCTCGAGGACGAAGCCGGTATCGGCAGGATCGGTCACCCGGCGCGTGGGCGGCCGCACCGACAGGTCCTTGTCGGCGGCGTCGATGGTGTTCCCCTGCCCCAGGCTGGCCAGTTCCAGTGGCCGGAAACCTTCATGTTTCGCCGGTGGCACCAATGTGATCGACCGCCAGATGCATTTCATCGGGTCGGTCGGATGGGGACGGAATATCTGGAGGTAATTGACGTCGGAATAGGTATTGGTCGTGACGTTGGGGAAGATCAGATAATTGAGGTCATCGACCATCTGGTCGTCATCGAGATCGTCGCAATGGGTCCAGCCCGCCTTTTTCGCGAGGCGGCGTTTCACCTGCACCATCGCCTGCTTATAGTCGGCGCCGCGCAGATGCTTCCATTCTTCGGGATCGCCTTCCCACTGGCGGATCATCGTTTCCTGCACCTCGTTGGGTGCATCCCGATCAGCCACCTTGTCGGGCGTATTGCCCAGCGGCAGGATCATGCGGCTGACGCCGCGCGGATACAGATCATATTGGCAGAAATAGGTTTCCATCGCCTGACCCAGTTCGGGATGGATCTGGTCGGCATGATAAAATTCGACGAACGCGTCGAGGCTGGTTTTCCAGTTCGCGTCGTAAATATATTCGACATCGTCGACGACCCGGTAATTTTCCAGCCTGTAGGCGGCAAGATGATCGGGAATGACGCTCAGGAAATCGAGCAAGGGGCCGGCGTCGTCGTCCATATTGATGAAGACGATGCCGCCCCACACGTCGCAGCGTACCTCTGTCAGGCCAGGCACGCCTTCGAGCACCTCACGACGGAACGTCTCCGGCTCCTTGACGGCAAGCAGGCTACCATCCTTGCCGAACTGCCAGCCATGAAACGCGCAGCTGAAACATTCATTGGCCGTGCCGAAATCGGTGCGGACGATCTGGTTGCCCCGGTGGGGACAGACATTATAGAAAGCGCGGATCTGATCGTCATCGCCACGGACGATCAGGAAGCTTTCCTTGCCGAGATCATATTTGAACCAGTCGCCCCGATTGGGGATATCCGACGCGATGCCCGCAAGGTTCCAGACTTTCGTCCACAGCTTGTCCCATTCGCGCACGGCCTCCGCCGGATCGCGGTAACGGCGCGGGTCGATGATATCCGTGCCATTGTCGACATAGGGCGCTTTCGCCCGGACGGACCCGGCCGGCACATCGTCGTAGGACCGGATGCCGTCAAGATAATCGACCTGCGGCCTCTGTGGAATGAAGCTGTCCAACAACCATCTCCTGAAAATTCAGCGGCGCTCGATCGCCTTTTTCCCACGAAGCATAAAAGCCGCCCCGCTCGCTTGCAACCATTAATCTAATTACCATTCTATTTTAAGGCCGCCTGCATCAGGCTCTTGCAAGACATTCGACAAGGCTTGCTCGCGGCTCGTCCATCCGCCAGTCTACGCCGCCCGCCTCCAGCCGGGCAAGATGATAGTCCGCATCACCCATCAGCAGGCTGTCGACCATCGCCCTCCTGTAAAGATGACCGACCGGATATTCCGTCGTGATGCCGATGCCGCCGTGGAGGTGAAGCGCGTCGCCGATGACGCTCCTGGCCGCCGTGGAAATCTTGACCTTGCACCGTGATGCCGCTGCGGCTCTGGTGACGGCGTCACCGCGCGATGCGGCGACCGCCGCATAGAGGATCGACCGGGCATCGTTGGTCGCGATAAACATGTCGGCCACGCGATGTTGGAGAGCCTGGAAATCGGCCAGCGGCCTGCCGAACTGCTGCCGTGTCTTGAGATGCTCGATAGAAAGATTAATGGCGCGATCCATCCCGCCAAGCGTAGCGGCGCATTGCGCTATCAATGCGTGGTCGAGCGCCTTGTGCAGGATGGCGCTGGCATGCTCGCCCTCGGCGATTGGTCGATCGGTCAACGCCGGCGTGTCGTGAAAGACAATGTCGGCGACCGGCGTGGTGTCGGAAAGCCGGTAACCGTGCATGTCCACGCGCGCCGCCGCCGGATCGACCAAGAACAACCCAAGCCCTCGTGCGGGTAGTTGCGCCGTAACGATCAGGCAATCGGCCGTCGCAGCGCCGATGACCGCCATCTTGCGCCCGGTGAGCGTGAAACCGCCACCGGTCCTCGTCGCCTGCATTTGCGGCATATCCTGCCCATATGGGTCGCCACCCTCGAACCATGCGACGGTCGGCTGCGATTGGCCAGCAGCGAACTTTTCGCGCAGTCGCGCGATCGCCGGCTCCGTGCCGGAAGAAAGCAGCACTGCGGCCAGCACCATCGTCTCGATGCGTGGCGTGGCGCCGGGCGCGCGGCCCAGTTCTGCCGCGATCAGCGCGACATCCTCTGCCTCGCCGGAAAAGCCGCCCACCACGGGCGCCAGGCAGAGGCCGGCCACCCCAGCCTCGGCGAACCTGCTCCATGCGGCGGCATATCGCGCGGCGTCGAAGCCGCCGGGTTCCAGCGGCGCAACATCCACCAGCCGTCGCACGCTGGTGCGGAACTCTTCCTGCTCATAGGATGGCATCAGGTTCATCGCACGTCCCCGTCAGCGCGCCAGCGTGTTCCAGATGATGCTGCGCTGGATTTCATTGGCGCCGCCAAAGATGGTGGCGGCACGCCAATATAGAAGCTGGTTCATCTTGCCGTCCGCAGCGCGATTCACCCAGTCCGACAGCGCGCGCGTCCGCCCGTCCGTCTCGACCAAAGCAGACGGACCGAGCGCCTCGACCTCCATCATGCCCGCGCGGATGAGCAGCTCCGAAGCCGTGACCTTGAGCGCCGATGCGCTCGCACCACCCAGCCGCTCGTCCTCGCCAAGGCGAACGCGCAGCACGGACCAATCGTGCGCCTCCACGTCGATCTCAAGCTGCACGAGTCGTCGGCGAATGGCCGGACCCAACCCTGCCGTGGCGATGCGCAGGCGATCCAGATAACGGTGCAGCATGCCCAGATAAGCATTGTGCGTCCGTTCCGCGGTGAGCAGGAACTTCGCGTAGGTCCAGCCCATGTCCGCCTCGCCGATCACCGCCGATGCTGGCACGCGCACCTCGTCCAGAAATATCTCGTTGATGCTCTCGATTCCATCGATCGAACGGATCGGTCGCACCGTGACGCCTGGCGCATCCATCGGCAGCAGGATCATCGACAGCCCCGCCTGCGGCTTGACCTCCATGTTGGTGCGGGCAAGGCAGATCATCATGTCGGCGTCGGCGGCATGGCTGGTCCAGATCTTCTGCCCCGTCACCACATAATCCTCGCCGTCGCGCAGGGCGCGGGTCTTGAGCGACGCAAGGTCCGATCCGGCACCCGGTTCGGAAAAGCCCTGGCAGAAATGCAGATCGCCCTTGATGATCGCCTGGAGGAAATAGGCTTTCTGAGCGTCCGACCCGAACTCTGCGATCACCGGGCCGACCATGCCGACACCGATGATATTATATTCAGGTGCATTGGCGCGCCCATATTCAACGTCCCAGATGTGCCGCTGAACCGCCGTCCAGCCGGGGCCGCCATTGGCCTTGGGCCAGTTGGGCACGGCCCAGCCGCGCGCGGCCAGCAGCTTTTGCCAGGGGTCGGTATCGCGCCGCTTGAGATGACTATGCTGCGCCTCCAGCGCGGCCAGCTCCGGCGGCAGTTGCTCGCGCAGGAAAGTGCGCACCTCCTCCCGGAAGGCGACATCCTCAGTCGAGTAACCCAGTTTTTGCATCCCGTCCCTGTCTTACGTTCCGCGCCTGCATCGCGATGGCCACCCCTGCCTACCGGATGACGGAAATAATGCAACGTTGATTATAAACATGGGGCCATTTGTCTGGCATGTGTTGAGCGGCGATCGCATCCGCCTCGACTCAGCCGGCGAGCAAGGCCTGTTTCCACCCCAGCTCGGCAAGGATCGGCAGGTCGGCGACCAGACGGCTCGCCTGGGGAGACGCAGCAGTCCCACGCACCAACCGCCCCTTGATCCCGTGACATATCGCCGCAAAGCGAAATAAATTGAATGCAAGATAGAAATCGAGATTGTCGATGCCTTCGCGGCCGGTCCGCCGGCAATAGGCGGCGACATAGTCAGCCTCCTGCGGCAGTCCCGCCGCCGCGAGGTCGGTGCCGACCAACCCCGGAATCGTCAGCGGCGGCATCCGGTACATCATCAGATGATAGGCGAAATCGGCGAGCGGATGGCCCAGCGTCGACAATTCCCAGTCGAGCACCGCCAGGATGCGCGGCTCGGTCGGGTGAAAGATCATGTTGTCGATGCGGAAGTCGCCATGGACGATGCCGGTCTCATCGCCATCGGGAATATGACCGGGCAACCATTCGATCAGCCGGTCCATGTTCGGATCGCGGCCTGCCTCCGCATCGTCCAGATATTGCTTGGTCCAGCGCCCGATCTGCCGTTCGAAATAGCTGCCGGGCCGGCCGAAGTCGCCAAGACCGATCGATGCATGATCCACACCGTGAAGCCGGGCGATCGCCGCGTTCATCGCATCGAAATAGGCGCCGCGCTGATCCCGGTCGATTTCCGGCAGCTTCGCATCCCAGAAAATCCGGCCCTCGACCATGTCCATGACATAGAAGGACGTGCCGATAACGGTCTCGTCGGCGCACAGACCATGGACGTGCGCCACCGGAAACCCGACCGTTTCCAGCGCGCTCAGCACCCTGGCCTCGCGTTCGATCGCATGCGCGCCCTTGAGCAGAACGCCCGGTGGTTTGCGGCGCATGACATAGCTGCGCTGCGGCGTGACCAGCTTGTAGGTGGGATTGGATTGCCCGCCATTGAACTGCTCTACGGTCAGCGGCCCTGCAAATCCCTCGACATGGGCGGAAAGCCATTGTGCGAGGCGCTCTTCGTCAAACCGGTGCGCCGCCCTGACCGCGCCTGCGCCTGCGAAACCCGCATCGGTCATGGCTGCGTTCCCTGACGGCGCTTGATCGATTTGGCGATGCTCCATTTATGCACTTCGGTCGGGCCGTCATAGATGCGGAAGGCGCGTATTTCGCGGAACACTTGCTCGACGATCGTATCGCCCGAAACCCCTGTGCCGCCCATCACCTGCACGCAGCGATCGGCGATCCGCATCAGCGCCTCCGACACCGCGACCTTCGCCATCGAGCTTTCCAGCGTGCCAAGGCTTCCGCCGTCGAGAATGCCGGCACACCAGTCGATCATCAGTTCGGCCTGTTTGAGGTCGATCAGGTTTTCGGCCAGCATGAAGCCGACCCCCTCATGGTCGATCAGCGGCTTGCCGAAAGCGTGGCGGCGGCAGGCATAGTCGGTCGCGATCTCATTGGCGCGGATGCACGCACCCAGCCAGCGCATGCAATGCGACAGGCGCGCGGGCGACAAACGCACCTGCGCGTAACGAAACCCCTCATGGGGCGCGCCCAGAATGGCGTCCGCCGGCACGCTCAGATCGTCGATCGCCACGATCGCGTGGCCGCCGGGCATGGAGCTGTCGATGGTTTCCAGCACCCGCTCGATTCGGATGGCGGGGTGGGGCAGATCGACGAGGAACATGGTCGCCGCCATCTTGCCATCCCCAGGGTCGGTGCGGGCCATGACGATCCCCACCCCCGCCCCTTGCGCGCCGGTGATGAACGCCTTGCGGCCGTTGATCACCCAGCGATCGCCCTCAGGCCGCGCCGTCGTCTTCATCATCGACGGATCGGATCCGGCTCCGCCTTCGCCGGCCGGTTCGGTCATGAAGAAGGCCGAACGCGTGTCGCCGGCGACCATGGGCGCGAGGAAATGCGCTTTCTGGACCGCGCTGCCGACCTTGCCGATCAGGTACATATTGCCCTCGTCGGGCGCGGCCGTGTTGCAGGCCAGCGGCCCCAGCGGCGACAGACCGGAGCGGATCAATATGTGCGCCGTCTCGCGCTGCGTCAGGTGATCGCCGTCCTCCAGAATGTGCGGCGTCAGCACGCCTGCCTGCCGCGCCCTGGCCCGAAGTTCCTGCACCAGGTCATCGGACGGCCCGTGCGATCCGCAGCGCGGGTCCTTCTCATATGGCGCGACGATGGTGCGCACAAATGCCTCGACCTTGCTGCCAATGGCCTGCGCCCGTTCCGTCATGTCAGTTCCTCGATATAATGGGCTTGGGTTCGCGCAGCGACCTGTTCGGTCGTGACGCCGGGAGCGAGTTCGATCAGCCTGAACGGCGACCGCCGGTCGCGGCGATCGAACACCGCAAGGTCGGTGACGATCATGTCGACGACATTGCGGCCGGTATAGGGCAGGCTGTTTTCCCGCCGGAACTTGGGATTGCCCGCCTTGTCGACATGATCCATCAGCACGATGATGCGCCGGACCCCGGCGACCAGGTCCATGGCGCCGCCGGGACCCTTCACCATCTTGCCGGGCACCATCCAGTTGGACAGGTCGCCGCCTTCGGATACCTCCATCGCGCCGAGGATCGACGCTGCGATGTGGCCGCCGCGCACCAGGCCGAAACTGTCGGCGGACGAGACATAGGCCGTGCCCGGCAGTTCGGTGATCGTCTGCTTGCCTGCATTGATGATGTCCGCGTCGATCGTCGCGGCGGTCGGGAACGGCCCCAGTCCGATGATGCCGTTTTCCGAATGCAGCGTCACGTCGATGTCGGGCGGAATATGGTTGGCGACCAGCGTGGGGATGCCGATGCCGAGGTTGGCGTAGTCGCCATCACGCAGTTCCAGCGCCGCGCGCGCCGCCATCTGATCGCGGGTCCAGGCCATGTCAGGCCACCATGCTCAAAGTGCGCTGTTCGATCCGCTTTTCGTTGCGCGTCGCCAGGATTATGCGCCGGACGAATACGCCCGGCGTGTGGACATGATCGGGGTCGATCGCATCGACGATCTCCTCGACTTCCGCCACGGTCACGCGGCCTGCCGTCGCGGCCATCGGATTGAAGTTGCGGGCCGACTTACGGAAAACGAGGTTGCCAAAACGATCCGCCTTCCACGCCTTGACGATCGCCAGATCGCCCACGAGTCCGGTTTCGAGGACATGGGTTTCGCCGTTGAAATCTTTCAGTTCCTTGCCCTCGGCGATGAGCGTGCCGACGCCGGTCCGGGTGTAGAAGCCGGCGATCCCGGCGCCACCCGCCCGGATGCGTTCGGCAAGCGTGCCCTGCGGGCAAAATTCAAGCTCCAGTTCTTTCGCCAGATATTGCCGCTCGAATTCCTTGTTCTCGCCCACATAGGAGGAGATCATGCGCCTGACCTGCCGGTTGCGCAGCAGCAGGCCGAGGCCGAAATCGTCGACACCGGCATTGTTGGAAATGACGGTCAGGTCGCGCGTGCCGGCCGCCAGCATCCCGTCGATCAGCGTCTCAGGGATGCCGCACAGGCCGAAGCCGCCCGCAACGATCGTCATGCCATCGAATAATAAGCCCTCCAGAGCCGCGATCGCGTCAGGATAGATTTTCTCGACCAATGAACCCTCCCTTCAAAGCGTGCTGACGAGATGGCCGCCATCGACCGCGATCAGCGATCCCGTCATGTAGCGCGAGGCATCGGAAGCCAGCAGGAGCAGCGGCCCATCGAGATCGGCAAAATCGCCCAGGCGGCGCTGGGGTATGCGCTTGATCATCGCGCGGCCGGCGTCGGTCTCCCAGAAGTCGGCGTTGAGGTCGGTGCGGAAATAGCCGGGCGCCAGCGCGTTGACGCGGATATGGTGACGCGCCCATTCGAGCGCCATCGCCTTGGTCATCTGAATAACCCCCGCCTTGGACACGCAATAGGGCGCGACCATAGCGCCGACCCGCAACCCGGCGATCGAAGCGACGTTGACGATCGAGCCGCCGCCCGCGTCGCGCATGATGCGCGCAGCGGCCTGCGCCACCTGAAACACGCCTTTCAGATTGGTGTCGATGACCGCATCCCAATCCTCTTCGGTCTGGTCCAGCGCCATCTTCTCGCGCACGACCCCGGCATTATTGACCAGAATGTCGAGGGTCGGCACCGTTTCGGCCAGATGCGCGACACGGGCGGCATCGGTGACGTCGAGCGCCATCGTCCGCACATTCCCGCCGATGCTGCTGGCGACCCGGTCGAGCGCCTCCACACGGCGCGCCGCCAGCACCACCTGCGCCCCGGCGCCTGCCAGAACATGCGCGAAATGCTCGCCCAGGCCGCTGGAAGCTCCCGTCACAAGGGCGACCTTGCCCTTCAGAACATCACTGCCCATCATCATCAACATCCCTCGAACCATGCAGGGCGCTTTTCCTTGAACGCCAGTATCGCTTCCCGGTGGTCCCGCGACAGCAAGGTCAACTGCTCGATGCCCACATGCGCCTCGGCCAATGCCTGCGCCTGTGCACGCAACGCCATGTTGATCGTGCGCTTCGTCGCTTTGATGGCGTAGGTCGCGCCTGCGGCCAGACGTCCGGCATAGGCCGCCACCGCCGCGTCGAGTTCATCGGAAGGCACGGCCTTGTGGATAAGGCCTATCGCCGCGGCCTCCGCGCCGGTCAGCGGATCGCCCGTCAGCAGATGATGCCGCGCGCGCGCATAGCCAACCAGAATCGGCCACAGGAACGCGCCGCCATCGCCCGGTGTCAGCCCCATAGCGACATGCGGATCGCCGATCTTGGCGCGCTCATCCATGATGGCGACATCGCACAACAGGGCGAGTGTTGCGCCAAGCCCAAGCGCATGGCCGTTGACCTTTGCAATCACCGGCACGTCGAGCGCCAGCATCGAATGCACGATATGCGGCGCCCTTATCATCATCGCCGCCATGCTTTGGGGGTTGCCGGTGCGATCAAGCATCTCGTCCAGGTCCCCGCCAGCCGAGAACGCCCTGCCCGCACCCGTCAGGATGATCACGTCGCAATCATCGCGCGCCACATCGTAAAAGATACGGCTGAGTTCGTCATGCAGGTCGAAACCCGCTGCGTTCATCGGCGGCTGGTCCATGGTGAGCGTCAGGATGCTGCCTTCGCGGCTCGCGCGAATACGGCGGTAGGCACGATAGAGGTCACCCTCCATCCGAAGCGGGGGATCCGAATTGGGGCCTGCATCCAACGGATCGCGGTGTTCCGTCATATCCTCTCCCTGCCTCTTGGCGAAATGTGGAGGACGATGACTTAAGCCGATCGTCAGAAATTGCAATGCCAGTTACAAAACTGGCACGCAACAGCCGACGTTACATGTGTCAGGCAGCGCGCGCGCGGGACTTTCGGGGCGCTCTGGCGGATTTTTCCCGTCCGTTGGCGGACAGGCTTTCGGTCGTGGAAGGTTTCACGGACGCGGGTTTGTCGAACGTCAGTTCGGCATCCGCCGGTGAAATCCCGCGAAAGAACATGCGCGCCAATTGATCGCTGAGTTGACGGGGCTTGAGCTTTCGCGTCGGATCATACCAGTCTAGCGCATAGATAGTCGCGCCGAGCAGAAAGAGTTGGACAAGGTTCGGCTCCAGATCATGGCGCACGATGCCCTCGCTTTGCCCTTCGCGGATCAGGCCGCGCCAGAAGTCTCCATATCTGCGGGGATGTTCGCGGTGCCGCCCCCCCATGGCTTCGGGCACCTGATCGACGATCTTCCAATAGGCGGTGATGAAGTCATTCTTGCTGAGCATGCGTTCGACATGCTCGTCGAGCGCGGTCTTGATCTTGCGCCATGCGCTCGCGTCATCAGGCAATGCCGTGACCGCCTCCATGACCGGCGTCGAAACACTCGTCGTGCCGATATTGAGAACTTCTTCGACCAGCGCGTCCTTGGACGGGAAATAATAATAAAGACTGCCCGCAAAGGTCCCCGCGACTTCGCCAATCTCCGCCAGCGTCGCTTCGGCATAGCCTCTCTGCGCCACAACCTTCGCGGCTGCCTGAAGGATTCTGTCGCGCTTTTGAATAGCTTTACGAGTTTTCATTTCGTCCCATTATCTTATGGGCGGGCCATTTGTCCATGGCGCAACGGATCGAAGCCCGCCGCAGGTGCCGGACCATAGCGCAGAAAACCCGGCTCACCCCGGCTCTGCGCCAAGCCTTCCAAACACGATTTCCTGCGCCTCTGGAGAGAGGGACGGATATTGCTGCTTGAAGGTCAGCGGTCCCAGCGTCGCACGCTGCATCGTCCGGGGCACATCGGGATTGAGCGCACCACGGGCATGCTGGCAAGCCAGATTGTCCCACAGCACGACATCGCCCACATGCCAGATATGCTCATATACCGCTTCGGGACGGGCGATATGCTCGTACAAGGCTTCCAACAGCGGCCTGCCTTCCTCTTCAGGCATATCTTCGATGACACGCGTGGATTCCGGCATAACGTACAAGCACAACTCGCCCGTCCGGGGATGCGGGCGGGCGATGCGGTGCGACCAGTTCGGCAGTCTTTCGTCGAAGCCGTAGACCCCCTCGGTCGGGCCATAAGCGAAGCACTGCACAGCCCGCCGGTTCTCGACCACCTTCTTGAGATCGTCCGGAAGCTCGGCCCAGGCTTTGGCGGAACTGACGAACTTGGTCGATGTATTCCCTTCATCCAGTTCGACCCCTAGGAGCATCACGCTCTCGATCGGATATTCGCAATGCGCCAGATCGGAGTGGAACTTGAGTTCGAGATTGCCGAGATACCCGTCCTTCCGCGTGTTCGATATGAAATTGACGCCCTCGGCCGGTGGGTAGAGTTTGCCGAACCAACCCGCCGCGCTGCGCTGCTGCTCCAGGGTGAGCTTCTGCCCGCGAAAGACCAGGAGATGATGCTGGTCGTAGAGCTGGCGAAGCTGATTGAGAATCGCTTGCGGCGGTGCTTGGGATAGGTCGACGCCGACCACTTCGGCACCAAAGGGTTCAATCTGCCGCCATTCCAGTTGATCCGCCATATCCTGTCCCACTATGCTTGCTGACAACCTTCGGGGAAGCTCAACCTCCCATGTGGTCGCCAATATAAGGTGATCGTTAGAAAAGATCAACGCGTTCATGCGGGTCAGAATCTGTATTTATGGGGCAGCGGATGGCCTGTGAGGGAAAACGGGCATTGCGGCGCGCTCTGGACAAACCGATATTGGCCGATTATTAAAATCAATGTTAGAACTGCGCGCTCCGGTGCGGATGAACGGCGTTTATGGAGCGGCGGAGGATAACATGAATAGCGCAAGGGCCATGCGACAGTTGCTCGAAAGTCCCGAAATGTTGATCGTGCCGGGTGTCCACGACGCGCTCAGCGCGCAGATGGCGCGGCTTGCAGGATTTGAAAGCATTTTCCTGGGCAGTTACGCCATCACAGCTTCCGCCTTTGGCATGCCGGATGCCGGCATTGTCCCGGTGGCGCAACTGGTGGAGGCTTACCGCCTGCTGGTCGAATGTTCCGGCCTCCCCTCGATGTGCGATATCGATGATGGCGGGGGCACCACGCTCCAGATCGCGCGCAACGTCCAGCTTGTGGAGCAGGCGGGGATCGGCGGCATCCAGATGGAGGATCTGGACCTGTCGGTCGGCAAATATCTGCCGGGCCGCAAAAAGCGGCTGTTGCCTGTCGAGCGCATGGTCGATCATATTAAAGCTGCGGTCGATGCGCGCCGGGACGGTGATCTTGTCGTGATGGCTCGTTGTGACGCTCGCGATGCATCGACGCTTGACGAGGCATGTGACCGGGTCGCCGCCTATGGCGAGGCCGGCGCCGACCTGATCCTTGCCCCCTTTCTCGAAATCGAGGAGATTCCGCGGATCACCGCCGTCACCGCTACGCCGCTCGCGCATATGTTCATCCCGACCGATGCCAAGGAAGCGGCGAATGTCGATCGCGCGCGCGAACTGGGAGTCAAATATCTGATGTATCCCGTGCTCTCCGTGTGGGCCGCCGGTCGCGCGATCCACGATGCGATGACCGAACTACGTGATTGCAGGTCGGATTCGACGCGGACACATGGTGGCGCAACCTGGCAACTGGTCAATGAAGCGATGCGTTCGGATTACTGGAGCAGCCTCGCCTGACGTGACGTCTGTGACCCGCGAAAGGCCGGTCCACAGGAAATGACGCCCTTGGAGAGTGTCGGCATGAATGATGCGCAACACTATGGCCAACTGCGGATCATGGAGCTTGACGCCGTCGGCGTGCAAGTGATGAATCTTGACCTCGGCCGCCTGCACGCACCCGAAGTGCGGGAAGAATTATATACTCTCTGGCTGCATCATGGCGTCATCCTGTTCCGCGACACCGGCGCGACGCGCGAACAGCATGTGGAGCTGAGCAAGATATTCGGCCCGCTCGAGATCCACGCGATCCCCAAAGTCCGGGTCCCCGGCTATGAAGAACTCGTCGAAATAAGGGAGCAGGGCGGCTATTATGTCGTGGACGGGCAACTGCTCGGCGGCTTTATCCCGTGGCATCAGGACAGCTGCTATACGCCCGACATCTCCAAAGGAGCCATCCTGTTCATGGACACCCCTGCCAGCGAAGGCGGTCATACCGGGTGGATCGACACCGCCAAAGCCTATGCCGGCCTGCCTGACGATATCAAAAACCGCATCGACGGGCTGGAAGTGGTGATGCGTGTCCATAACGCACAGCCGGATGGCATGCGCTTCGTTCAAAGGGAGCGGCCGTTCCGGCGACCCACAGCCGAGGAATCGCCGGGAGAGCATCTGTCCATGCCGGATTTCCCCCCGGTCGTGCATCCACTGGTCGTGGTCCATCCCGAATCCGGCCTGAAGTCACTTTCGATCAGCCCGTCCAACGTCGACGCCGTCCTGGGTCTGGAGCGTGCCGAAAGCGAGGAACTGCTGACCACGCTCATCGACCATGTGTTCAGGGCAGAATATCGCTATGTCCATCGATGGCAACAGGGCGATATGATGCTCTGGGACAACCGGCGCACATTGCACCAGGCGTTCGGCTGGCCGCCGGGCATGAAGCGGGTGGCCTTCCGCACGACCCTCCAAGGCGCGATGCGGACCGGACGCTATCTCGATGAGTCGTCCCGCTAGCCGCGCTTTGCGCCCCGGATTTTCGGACCAATCAGCCTGTTACAGCCGATCAATCGCTAGGAGACGCCGCAATGACACTGTATAAATTCGTCGTTCTTTCCAACCCGGTGCCGGGCAAGGAAGAAGACTATAATCGATGGTATAGCGATCAACATCTTCCTGACGTCGTACGATGCCCCGACTTCGTGAACGGGCAGCGCTTCAGCCTGGTCGACTCCCTCGCCAATGATCCGCCATACAAATATCTGTCGATCTTCGACGTCGAAACGGACGATCCAGGCCGCACGCTGCGCGACCTTGTTTCGCGCGCGGGCGGCCCTGAGATGCCATCCTCCGACGCGATCGACCGAGCCGGGGCGATCACGGGCATGTTCGTGCCGATAACGGATGTGGTTTCGAAGTGACCAGCGCCGCATCCTGATAGCAAGATCGCGCGAGCCGCTCGTGCCAGCTTGAGCACAGGCTCGCGGCTGGCACCAAAGAGCGGCCTCGCTCCGACAAGGTGCCGATCGATACGTGACTAATCGCCGCTTCGACGGGCCAGTTCGGCTTCGGCCTTTTCCTTGGCCGCGTTCAGGTGACCGAACAGAAAGTCGGCCGCGTTGGTCGGGCGGTTCAGCGTCAGTCCCCCGTCGACCGGCAATGCCACGCCAGTCACGAACGCCGATTCGTCCGAAGCCAGATATGTGGCGGCATAAGCGATGTCGATCGGCTTGCCCGGCCGCGGAAGGGGCTGCCATTGCGCCATCATCTCGTCCAGATAATCGGGCATTATATCCGCGACTTCGCGAGACGCGCCGACCAGATCACCATATATGGGGGTGGCAAAGCCGCCCGGAACGATGACATTTACCCGTATGCGATCGGCGGCGAACTCCAGCGCGCCGAGGCGACCGAGCAGAATGACCGACCCCTTCGCGACCGAATAGGCCGGTGTTCCCGGACGCAGGTTCGTCGCGCCCACGGATGACGTCAGGATGATGGACCCCTGCCCCCGCCGCTTCATCGACGGCACGGCATGCTTGATGCACAATGCGGTGGATCTCGACAGCAAAGCCTGGGTGTCGTCCCAGCCCGCGACCGTCATCGTCTCCAGCGACTCCTTGGCGCCGGCCGCCCCCGCATTGTGATACATTATGTCGAGTTCGCCAAAACTCGACACCGCAAGCGCGACGGCCGCCTCGATATCCTGTTCGTTGCGGATATCGCATCGCGAAAAGCGGACGGCCCCGGCGAAACGCTGTTCGAGTGCTCGGCCCTTGTCTTCGCGGACATCGGCGACGACCACCGTTGCGCCTTCACCGACGAACATTTCGAGGCTCGCCAGGCCCATTCCCGACACCCCGCCGGTGATCACCGCGACCTTGCCTTCCAGACGACCTGCCATGCGTTCCTTCTCCAACATAGAATTACAATTTTCGTTAGATCATTCGATCTGCCGACGCCATCGCCGTAACGATGCAGCCGCGCCGGTGGAGGCAGGTGCGGAAGCGGGAACCAGAGCGACCACCATGATGCAACCGCGATTATTAACCAGGCCAATGGGGCATGGTCAACGGCCCAAAAGTCCAAATTTCCTCGAAAACTGGCCGGTCTATCTGGTTTCGGCAACCCGTTTTGGGCCCTATGAACATTGACTCGCACCGACAGACCATCTAGCAATTAAAATATATATTATATTCTGGCCCGGTCATTTGCCATGCTTTTGGTCGACCCGGATGTTCAAAAAACGTTCGATAATATTCAGGAAGGCGAGAGATGCTCGAGATTTGGCTGCGCTATGACCTCCGGAACCCGTCCTGGGTCGGCATCAAGTCGACGACATTGGCCGCCGCCGCCCTCGAACAGGTCGAATGGGCCGACAAGCACGGCTTTCATACGATCCAGCTTCCCGAACATCATTGCAGCGCCGACAATTACAACCCGTCGCCATTGATGCTGGGCGCGGCGATGGCCGCCCGCACCTCGAAGATCCGGCTTCAGCCGTCGGCGATCCTGTTGCCGTTGCACGATCCGGTCCGCATTGCCGAGGATCTGGCGATTCTTGACGTGATCAGCAACGGACGGCTCGATGTGACCATCGGCCTTGGCTATGTTCCAGACGAATTCGCCATGTTCGGCATAGATCTGAAGGACCGTGCGCAACTCGTCGATGCCAAGCTCAGAGTGCTCAAGCGTGCGTTCGCTGGAGAGACGTTCGACTATGAAGGACGCACCGTTCACGTCACCCCGCCGCCGGTACAACCCGGCGGACCCAGACTTTGGATCGGGGGCAGCCTTAAGGCGACCGCGCGCCGTGCCGCAGAGCTGGGCGATGGCTATTATCCGATGGTAAACAAGCCGGAATTGATTCAGGCCTATAAGGACGCCTGTTCCGAACTCGGCAAGGAACCAGGCCGGATCGTCGACGTCACCGGCCCCCGTCATATCCATATCTCCGAAGATCCAGATGCCGCCTGGGCCAGAATCGCGCCACACGCGCTGCACGAAACAAACGCTTACGCAGCATATGCAGCGAAATTGGGTCAGACGACCAACTTCAAACATGCCGAAAATGCCGATGCGCTGCGGGCTGCGGGAAGTTATCAGGTGCTCACGCCGGAGGATGGCCTGACATTGCTCAGGCAACAGCGGGATCTGGGGCGTTCCGTGATCCTGGCCCCGCTCCTTGCCGGACTTGACCCCGATCTTGCATGGGAAAGCCTTGAACTCATCGGCACCAGGATCATCCCGCAACTGGTGCAGGATGATGCGGTTCTCGCATGACATCGCCGATAGAGACTGGTTTTCCCGCCAGTTGCGCTCGGCAGGCTATGATGGTTTAAATAGAATAGATAAGTAAGAGATGATTTATGTTCGACCTGAGTGGCAAGGTTGCGATCATCACGGGCGGGGCCAGCGGCATTGGCGCTGCTGCGGTGCGCATGTTTCACCAACTTGGCGCAAATGTGACGATCGGCGACATCCAGGTCGAACAGGGCGAAGCGCTGGCCGGCGAATTGGGGGACCGGGTGCGCGTGTCGCGCCTTGACGTCACAGACGCCGCTGGCTGGGCGCGCACCGTCGATGAAACCGAAAAAGCCTTTGGGCCGGTGAACATCCTTGTGAACAATGCCGGTCATTCGGGCCATCGGAAGTCCATTGCAGACCTCAGCCTGGAAGAATTTCGGCGCGTGTGTGCGATCAACCAGGACGGCGTGTTCCTTGGCATGAAGACGGTTCTGCCGTCGATGCTCCGCGCGGGCGGGGGATCGATAATCAACAATTCTTCCAGCTGGGGACTCGTCGGCGCAGCCGACAACATGGACTATTGCGCATCGAAATTTGCGATCACGGGCATGACGAAAGCCGCGGCGATCGAACTCGCTTCGCTCAACATCCGGGTCAATTCGGTCCACCCTGGAATGACGTTGACGCCGATGGTCGTATCGACGCTGGAGATGATCGGTGCGTCGGCCGACGAGTTTATTTCCCGTATGCTGCCGATCAATCGGGGCGCGGCCCCTTCGGAAATCGCGAGCGTGTTTGCATTTCTCGCGTCCGACGCCGCCAGCTTCGTGACCGGGGCCGCCATAGCGGCCGATGGCGGGTTGACGGCTCAATAACGGGCGGCCTGCGTGGTGGCCGTCTTTCAGACCGACGAAATTTTCGCTTTTACCGCACCTTGAATGAGGACCTGAAATGATAATTTTCATCGGCAAGATCACCCATCCGACTCCGGAAGCGGCAACGCGCGCCCTGGAAAAAGCGGGGGACGGTGACGCACTGTCCGCCGCCGAGCCGGGATGCGTTCATTACACGCATGCCCAGGATTTCCACGACAAACGCGTGATCTGGCTCGTGCACGTGTACAAGACGATTCCAGATGTACAATCGCATCTCGACGCTGACTTTTATCCCGCCTTGAAGGCCGCGGTGACCGATGGATCGATTGCCATGGAGGTCAGTCAATATGTCGGGATGGAAGCCTTCAATTTCCTCTGACCATGGCCGTTTACGCTTTACTGGCCGGTTCGAGCAGTAGCTGTTCAAGGCGGCAGACCCTTCAGAATGGTCGTCCTACGGAGTGGATAAATGAATAAGGCAGTTGCTGTTTTCGGCGCCACCGGGACTTCGGGCGGCGCAGCGATGCGCCACCTGATCGCCGCTGGCTTCCATGTTCGCGCCGTCACCCGAAACCCGGACAGCGACGCTGCGCGCCACGCCGCCAGCCTGGGGGCCGTGCCCGTAGCTGGGGACCTGAACGACCGCGCGTCGATCCGCAACGCCATACAGGGCACCGACGCGGTCTATTTTGTTGGCGCTTCAGCAGAGAATCGCTGGGATATTGGCCAGGCCGTTCAAGGCATCAATGCGGTCGACGCCGCGATCGAAGCCGGCATCTCGCACTTCGTTTTCCAATCCGCCCTGACGGCCGACGCCCGGGGCGTGCTCCTGATGGGATCGAAACGTGCGATCGAGGAGCGGCTTGCCGAACTGCCTCTGCGCACGACCATTTTGCGGCCCGGCTTTTTCATGGAGAACCTGCTGCGCTTCTTCGTACCGTTCGAAAAGGACGGGAAATTGGTCTTCGCCATCCCGATCCCACCCGAGAAAGAAAATGGTTTGATCGCCGCTGAGGATATCGGCAGGGCGGCTGCCAAGGTGATCGGCGATCCGGATCGATATGCCGGCACCGAGATCGATCTGGTGTCCGATGTCGCCTCTCCCAGTCAGATGACGCGGATATTGGGTGAGGAGTTGGGCTGCCAAGCGAACACAGTCCACATTCCGCTGGACGATATCAAGCGGGACTGGCCGCAAGGCTATGACGACACCCTCTGGCTCAGTACGCGCACCACCAAGGACAATAGCGACGATCTTGCGGCGTTGATCGGCAAGACGACAAGCTTCCGGGAATGGACAAAGACGACTTTTGTCCCGTTCTTCAAAACCTCAAAACGCCAGACATTATAATGATGGAGGGAAACGCCGTGGCCGATCAATCGCTGGCAGTGGAGTTTAGCGAAGCCGTGGAACAGCAGTTGTGAACATGCCGCCCGCAGAAGCCGAGGAACGCTACTACGCCATGCTGCACGACACTCCCATGGCCGCATAATTTAAGCCGAATGGCCTCCGGCAATGCCGGGCGGAGGCTGTTCCGGGCATTGCGACACCATGGCTGATGGTGCCTTTCCAAATAGTTCACCGATGGCCCTGCAAGACTTGAAGGCAGCGCGCCAGCCCTCGATATGAACGGAATCCCGCCAGAGCACGTCAAGATCGTCGGCTCCCGGCCCCGGGCTTGTATCGCGCTGTCCAAGGCACCGACTTATACGTATATAACGAATTCTATTCCCATTATCAAATTTCTGTTGCAACTGAAGCAGGCTCGGCGCTGATATATCGGGCACAAACGCCTATATTGGATCGAGGATTCTCTGGAGCATCACATGCGCGAATATCTTGCCGGATTCGGCAATCATTTTTCGACCGAGGCGATCGCGGGCGCCCTCCCGCTCGGCAGGAACTCGCCGCAAAAAGTCCCGTTCGGCCTGTATGCGGAACAGCTTTCGGGCACGGCCTTCACGGCGCCACGCAGCGAAAACCGGCGCAGCTGGCTCTATCGGATGCGACCTGCCGCCAGCCATGGCGCGTTTTCGCCCTATGGGAAGAACGCGCGCTTCCACGCCGGGCCCTATGCCGCTCCCGCGACCCCGAACCGGCTCCGTTGGGACCCGCTCAAGCCCGCCGACGGCCAGGTCGACTTCCTCGACAGCCTGGTGACGATCGCCGGCAACGGCGATGTGGGATCGGGATCGGGCATCGCCATCCACCTGTTTGCCGCCAGCCGCGACATGGTCCGCCGCGCATTTTTCTCCAGCGATGGCGAAATGCTGATCGTCCCCGCCTCCGGCAGGCTGGAAATCAGGACCGAACTTGGCGTTATCGACATCGAGCCGCAGCAGATCGCGGTCATTCCGCGCGGCGTGAGGTTCAGCGTGTCTTTGCCGGACGGGTCCGCCACCGGCTATGTCTGCGAAAATCATGGTGCATTGTTGCGCCTGCCCGATCTGGGGCCGATCGGCGCCAATGGCCTCGCCAATCCCCGCGATTTCGAAACACCTGTCGCCGCGTTCGAGGATTTGGACGAACCGTTCGAGATCGTGCAGAAATTCTGCGGACAGTTGTGGACGACGACCCTCGGCCATTCGCCGTTCGATGTCGTCGCCTGGCACGGCAATCTCGCGCCCTGTCGTTACGATCTGCGCCTGTACAACAGCATCAACACGGTGAGCTACGACCATCCCGATCCCTCGATCTTCACGGTGCTGACCAGCCCGAGCGATACGCCGGGAACGGCTAATGTCGACTTCGTCATTTTCCCGCCGCGCTGGATGGTGGGCGAGGATACCTTCCGGCCGCCCTGGTTCCACCGCAACGTCATGAGCGAGTTCATGGGGCTGATTCATGGCGCCTATGATGCCAAGGCGGGCGGCTTCCTGCCCGGCGGCGCCTCGCTGCACAATTGCATGAACGGCCATGGCCCCGACAAGGCCAGCTACGATAAGGCCATCGCGGCGGACCTCAAGCCGCAGAAGATCGAAAATACGATGGCGTTCATGTTCGAAAGCCGCTTTATCATCCGCCCGACGGCGCACGCGCTGGACCTTCCCGAATGCCAGTCGGACTATGATGAAGCCTGGTCGGGATTTACCAAGGCGGAGTTGCCCCGATGACCAGCCCGGCGATTGACGAAACGCATGATGCGGCGCGGACCAGCTGGATCGAAAGCGCGAACGGCCATGGCTGTTTCCCTATCCAGAACCTGCCTTTGGGCGTCTTCTCGGTGGCAGGAGATGCGCCGCGGGGCGGCATTGCCATCGGCGACTCCATTATCGACCTGAAGGCGCTGGCCGCGTCGCAACTGCTGCAAGGACAGGCGCAAATCGCAGCCGAGGCAGCGTCAGCGCCGCAACTGAACGCGCTGCTGGAAATGGGCGCGCAGGGGCGCGTCGCGTTGCGCAAGGCGGTATCGGAACTGCTGTCGAACGCGGACCATGAAGCGCGCGTCGAACCGATGATCATCCCCCGGTCCGCTGCGGCGATGCACCTGCCCGCGCGGATCGGCGACTATACCGACTTCTATGTCGGTATCCATCACGCGACCAATATCGGGTCGCTGTTCCGCCCCGACAATCCACTGCTTCCCAATTACAAGCATATCCCGATCGGCTATCATGGGCGCGCATCGTCCATTCGCCCATCCGGCCATCTGGTCCACCACCCCAACGGCCAGCGCAAGGCCCCGGAGGCAAACGCGCCGCTATTCGGACCGACGCAAAAACTCGACTATGAGCTTGAACTGGGCGTATGGATCGGTCCAGGCAACGAACTTGGCCAGCCCATCCCGATTGACGAAGCGAGCCACCATATCGCCGGCCTGTGCCTGCTGAACGACTGGTCGGCGCGCGACTTTCAGGCGTGGGAGTACCAGCCTTTGGGACCGTTCCTGGCGAAGAACTTCCTCACCACCATCTCGTCATGGATCGTAACGATTGAGGCGCTCGCGCCTTTCCGCATCCCGCAGCCAGCGCGTCCCACGGGCGATCCCAGGCCCCTTCCCTATCTGTGGGACGAGGCCGACCAGGCGCAGGGCGCGCTCGCGCTGACGCTGGAGGTCGGCTTGCGCAGCCAGGCGATGGCGGCCGCCGGAATGCATGCGCATCGCATCGGGCGCGGCCCCGCCTCCAACATGTACTGGACGATCGCGCAGATGGTCGCGCACCACAGCTGCAACGGTTGCAATCTTCAGCCCGGCGACCTGCTCGGCACCGGCACCATATCGGCTGCGACCAGCGATGGCCTCGGCAGCCTGATGGAGATCACGCGCAATGGCTCCGCGCCGATAGAACTTCCCACGGGGGAAAGTCGGGCCTTCCTCGAAGGCGGGGATGAACTGACCCTCACCGCGATCTGCCAAGCGGACGGCTTCGTTTCGATCGGGTTCGGGGAATGCACCGGCATTATCCATGATGGCGCGGTCGCGCCATGATCCTGCACGGCTATTGGCGGTCGTCCGCTTCCTATCGCGTCAGGATCGCGCTCGGGCTGAAGCAATTGTCGTTCGATCAGGTCACGCATGACCTGCGGGCCGCCGCGCACAAGGGCGCCGACTATGGCGACGTCAGCCCGCAGCATTTCGTGCCGGCGCTGGAAACGGACGATGGGGCGGTGCTGATCCAAAGCCCCGCCATCCTCGAATGGCTGGAAGAACGATACCCCTCGCCACCGCTGCTGCCACAGGCGAGCGACGACCGCGCCATCGTCCGCGCCATGGCGGCCATCATCGGCTGCGACATTCACCCGCTCAACAACCTGCGTATTCTTTCCAGTCTGAAAGCGGACCTGCACGCACAACCGCAACAGGTCGACGGGTGGATCGCCCGCTGGATCGGCGAAGGATTTTCAGCGCTTGAACAGGTGCTGGAGCGTCATTCCGGCACCTTTGCGTTTGGCGATGCCCCCACGCTCGCAGATTGCTATATCGTTCCGCAGGTCTATTCCGCTCGCCGCTTCAATGTCGACCTGAGCGCCTTCCCCCTCGTGCAGAAGGTGAGCGGCGCGGCTGAGCTTCTCCCCGCCTTCGTCGCCGCCCATCCTTCAGCCCAGCCCGATGCCGACGCCAGCTAGATCATGCTGGTTCCGGCACCGGGCCGTCGTTCATCATGGCATGGGCCGGATGGGCGTCGGCCAACGCAAGACGCAGCGCGCCCGCCGCTATTTCAATGCGAGGATATAGTCGGCGATGCGCGCGGCGGCGGCCGGATCTTTCATGCCGGCATAGGACATGGTCGTGCCGGGCACCACGCTTCTGGGCGCGATGATGAAGGCGGTGAGCTTCTGCTTGTCCCACACGCCTTTCGACTGCTTCATCGCGGGCGAGAAGTTGAAGCCCGGCACCACGCCTGCCTTTTTCCCGCCAATGCCGAACAGGTTGGGGCCAAGCCCGTTGGGCGCGCCATTTTCGGTCTTGTGGCACATGGCGCAGGCCGCGAACGTCGCCGGGCGGGCGGGCGCGGCGGATGCGCCGGGCGCGGCCGCGGACACGGTCGCCGCCCCCGCGGTGATGCTCAGGGCGATGCAGGCCGCGGCCATCTTGTTCATCATGTCTCTCCACTGCATATGCTATTCCTTGCCGCCGCGCACCGTCATCGTGCCGGCTGGGTTAGGTGCGGATCATGCGCCGGGCGATCTCCGCCAATGGCGCGGTTACCGGCTATCATCCGGCCGATGAACGGCGTCAGTCCGGAAATGGCAAAACCGATGACGACGCGCGGAAATGTCGCGCAACTAGACATATTTCTGGCCCCAACGCAGGTCCATCTTGCGATTGCCGACCAGCGTCGAGACTTCGACCCCGACGATCCCTTCAATCCTGGTCAGTTCATGATTTTTGATGTCCATGACCGCCCGGGCATTTTCGGCCTGAAGAATGCCTTTGATCGGCGCGCGGCCGGACGTAACGAAAATCTGAGGCAGCCAGCTTTTGGTCCGCAGGCTGGCGACAACGTCGAAAAGGCGGTTGGTTTCCGGCTCTATTTCAACCAGCGCGAAGGCGCCGATGCCGAGCGCGGACGGATTGAGCACGGTGATGAACCGCATGAGGCCCCGGCTTTCGAGCGACCGGATTCGATAGCGTACCGTGCTGGCGTTGATGTCACATTTGCGCGCGACCGCCTTGATCGACTGGCGCGCGTTCAGCAGCAATTCGGCCAGGATCTGGCGATCGACCTCATCGATCTGGTCCTGGGGATATTCCTCGGCAAGATCATGCAGGATGTTCGACATTTCGATTACAGGGTCGTGGCGGATATATTGCGACCGAAACAGCGCGATATCCAGAACGACCGATATGACTGACCGGTAGATGCCTTCGATCTGTCCTATCTGTTTGAACAGCAGGTCATGCAGCGCTCCGAGCGTTCTGAAGCGAACCATCACCAACAGGTCGTGGGTCCCGCCCAATAGCAAGCTGACCAGAATGACCTGAGGAATCTGGGCGATCTGCGCCGCTACGGTTTCGACGGACATGCGGCGCACGTCGATCAACACGAAGCAGATCTGTTGACCCGAAGCCGCGAGATCGAGAACAGCCAATACCCGAGACACTTTACGCCGGTCCATGGCGCGGATGCGCGGCGCGATCTGGGCCAAAGGCAGGTCGAGCGCATCGGCAACCATGCGGGTGCTGGCCTGTGGGTCAGTCGTCAGCACATCGAGGATCGCCCGATCGAGGTCGGTAAGCGGCGGCTGGGCGGTCATTTATCGTTATCCAAATGCCCTGGATGCAGCGCAGCCTGCATCGCGGCCGCGCGCCAGATGCGGATCGATGCTCCGATACTGACGCTCCTCATTCCCGCCATGGTCAACGATATCGAAACGTCCCTCAATCACCAGTTGCCCTGATCCCCGCTGTCTATGGCCAGATCCGCGCCATGACAAGATCGCCGGATCGCGTGCCCGGGGGAAGCCAGGTCCCGCAATATATGCGCCGATGCCCGCCACGACGGCTATCGCATGGCCCGGGCGGATACAGATGCCCTTGTCACCGCGCCGGTCGCAAGCGCATCAGTTCGCCGCCATCGGTGATCAGGTAGATCAACCCGTCCGGGCCGACCTGAATATCCCGCATGCGTCCGACGTTGAACAGGATCGTTTCAAGGAGGACGACGCGATCCTTCGTGAGCGTAGCGCGCATGAGCGTGCGATACCGGAGCGTGCCGATGAACGCGCTGCCCTTCCACTTCGGAAACGCCTTGCCATTGTAAAAGCGGATCGAAGACAAGGCGGGCGATGGCGACCAATTGTAAATCGGCTGTTCCACCCCGGCTTGCAGGGGTCGCGGGGTTACGGCCTTGTCGTCGTAGCGATGTCCCCAGCCGCTCACTGGCCAGCCATAATTTTTGCCGGGCAGGATCAGGTTGAGTTCGTCCCCCCCGCGCGGCCCGTTTTCCGTTTCCCAAAGCAGGCCGTCATGATCGAACGCCAGGCCCAGGGGGACACGGTGGCCATAGCTCCAAACGTAGGGAAAGGCGCCTTTCTGGCCGACGAACGGATTGTCCGACGGCACGGAGCCATCGTCGTTCATCCGAAGAATCTTGCCCTGCGGACCGGACAGGTCCTGAGCAGGGGCCGTCTCCTGATCCGATTCCGTGACATTCTCGTCCAGGATCGGGTAAAGGAGATGGCCCTTGCCGTCGAAGGCGATCTTTGCCGATCCGGACATCAGGCTGGGTGTGGTGAGCAGGTCCTGATTGTCGATCCAGCGCCCCTTGTCGATACGCCCCCGGCTGATTGTCACCCGAACGCCCGTATCACCCGTCACGCCAGGCTGCTGATGAGCCCAGGTCAGGTAAATCCAGCCATTTTTCGCATAATCTGGATGAAGCGCGACATCGAGCATCATGCGTCGCATCGCATCCTTCACCGGCAAGCCCCTGGGGGTGCCAAGGATCGGGGCGGACACCTTCCCGGCCTTGTCGACGATCCTCAGATCGCCGGTGGTCTGGGTTACCAGCATCCGGCCATCGGGCAACGGGGCCAGGGCATAGGGTTGCGGAACATCCGCCACCTTTTCCACACGAAAATCGTGCACGGCCGAACGCACGACCCCGGTGGGCCAGGGGTCCACCGGAACGATGTTGGGCAAGGGACCCAGCTCTCCCGGCTGGACCGTATCGGCCTGGCTTCGAATGAAGGCGATCAGCTCCTTCACCTGCGTGTCGGAGAGCATGTCCTTGAAACCGGGCATTCCGGCGGCCGAAAAGCCCTCATGGATGCTGCGCGCCAATTCCTCGTCGCTTGAACCGTGCCGGAAGATCGGCCCGGTGATCGACGGTCCCTGCGCGCCGCGCCCGCGCTGGCCATGGCATGCCGCACAATTTTGGGTGTAGGTCGCGAACCCCCGTTGAGCCTCTGGCGAAAGAGGTGCGTCGGCTGCCGGAACATTTTGCGCCATCGCCAGCCCGAACGCACATAGGCTGCCAGCTATCAGGACTGCGGCCGGCCCTCCCCTATGCCGGCTTTGCGGCGCCGGCGCGGCGGGCCGATTGCAAGGGGAGCGCCGCCGATCACTCATGCAGCGGGGCCGGAGTCGCTGCCTGCCGCCGCCGGGACGTTCTGTTCATCCATCGTCTCGAAAACGAGCGAGTCGGCAAGCTTGCTGTCATAATATCCGTCCATGTGGCGGATTTTGCCGTCGCGCATGTAAAAGATATAGACATATTGGTTGTTGTACTCGCGGCCATCCACAAGCTTCGAAAAGCCTTTGACCTGGCAGACGACCCGGTCCTCTTCCGCGGTGACGCTTTCATATTCAAAGCGAAGCCGTTCCTGGAACAGGCCGGGAACCGCGGCGGCAAAGGCGAGCACCTCGTCACGCGAACGCCAGCCGCCGATCTTGGCGGTATTGCGGTCTATATTAGCAAAATCATCCGTCAGGACGCTATCCATCAGCGCCGTGTCACCATCCACAAGTGCTTTCAGATAGGTTATCGCGGCTTCTTTATTCTTCTCGATCATAATATGTCCTCCTTATGACAGGTAGAGAGCGAATGTCCTGTAGTCGGTCTTGCCGATGTTCTTGACATAGGCTCGCAGGGTGAATTGCTCGCTTGCAGGCGTAAGGGTGACGAAGGCATTCTGCGTGTTGCAGGCCCTCTGGGTCGCTGCCCCCCCCGGCGAACTCGTCGAAATGGATCTTGCCGCTGAAACAGCTTTCATCGCGCACGAAGATATTTCCACCGCCCGACAGGTCGAAGCGGTTCTCCAGGCCGATATTGAGCGTGGAGGGCGGCGCGCGATCGAGCCAGTTGCCGGACACGTCGGCAAGCCGGCTGGCGTCGTCGGGCCGGGGATCGAACCGAAGCGTGCTGGTGATAAGCGCATTCAGCGAAGCCTCCCCTCATGGTTGGTCGTCTCGTTTTTTTCGAGGCGCACTCATTTCCCGGTCTTCCGATATATGCAGCGATCCGATATCGCAAGCATATTTGAAACGTCATATGGTAAATATTCATTATAATGGCTAAATGATGCACATATGCATTGATATTTTTATCATTTATGCGTTTCATCGCGCACAGGGCGTGGATCGGCGCGCCGGGGCGGCGATCGCGAAGGATGACGACGGGGCCAACGCCATGGCGGGCTGGATATGGGGAATGGTGCCGATGATCCGTTGAATACGGCCCTTTGATCGGCCGGTCGGGCGGGCGAATGGGAACGGCGCCCTGACAAGTAAAATCGGTTTCCAGTGGAGCTTTTGATCATATCGCCTGCTTGGGGCGAAGGGTGTCCAGTGCCTGGTCGATCGCTCCGTCGGCCGCAAGATGAGGTGCAGCATTGACAGACAAATTATCAGGCAAGATCGTGATCGTCACAGGCGGAACGCGCGGATTGGGCGAAGCGATCGTCCGGGCCGTGATTTCGCAAGGCGGCCGGGTCGTCTTCGGCGGCCGTGACGAAGCCGCCGGTCAAGCGATTGCATCGGAGTTGGGCGACCGCGCCATGTACATGCGCCAGGATGTCGGAAACGAGAGCGATTGGGAAGCCGTGACCGGCGCCGCGGTGACGGCGTTCGGCCGGATCGATGGGCTGGTCAACAATGCCGGAATGTCCATCGGCGGACCGATAGAAGAATTGACGGTCGAAGGGATAGAACAGCTTGTCCGCGTCAATCAGATCGGCGTTCTCCTCGGCATGAAGCATGTCATACCGGCAATGCGGGCTGCCGGCGGCGGTTCGATCGTCAACATCGGCTCTGTCGCCGTGCCGCGCGCGTTTGCGAGCCTTTCGGTCTATACGGGCACGAAGGCGGCGGTCGCCGGCATGACGCGCTCGGCCGCGCTCGAACTGGGCGCCGACAGGATTCGGGTGAACGTCATCCATCCTGGCCCGATCGCGACGAAGATGCTCAGCGCGCAAAGCAGGGCGCGTGCCAGCGAAATCACGCCACTAAAGCGGATCGGCGAGCCGGACGAGATCGCCGGTTCGGTGACCTTCCTGCTGAGTGACGAAAGCGCGTTCATCACGGGCGCGGAACTCAATGTGGATGGCGGCCGCGGCCTGTGAAGACGCCAGCCCTGATGGTCAGGCGCGAAAGATGACCCCGCCCGTCATCGGCGCGGGTGCGCCGGTGGTGCCCGGAAAGCTGATCGGCAGGTCGCGCAACCGCCGCACCGCCATATAGGCGAAACCCTGCGCCTCCAGCGCGTCGCCGTCCCAGCCGAGCGCATCGACGCTACGCACGGCGATGCCGCTGCGTTCGCCGATCATCGCCATCAGCGTCGCATTGTGCCGCCCGCCGCCCGCGACATGGATGCAGACGGGCGGTTCGGCCAGATGCGCTATTCCCCGCGCAACGGCGGCGGCGGAAAAGGCGGTGAGCGTCGCCGCGCCATCCTCCACCGACAGCCCGGCGACCGCCATGGTCGTAAAGGCTTCGCGGTCGATGCTCTTGGGCGGCGGCTGCGCGAACCATGGATCGGCCAGCATCTGCGCCAGCGCGCTCTCGTCCACCGTGCCGCGCGCCGCCATCGCCCCGCTCTCGTCGAACGTCGCCACCCCGTGCGCCTGCATCCAGTTGTCGATCAGGCCGCTCGCCATGCCGGTGTCGAACGCCACCAGCGCGCCGTCCGCGCCGATCGCCGTGATGTTGGCGACGCCGCCCAGGTTGAGGATCGCCGCCGGCTTCTTCAAACCGTCGGCCAGCGCCCGATGATAGACCGGCAGCAACGGCGCGCCCTGCCCGCCCGCCGCCACGTCGGCGCTGCGCAGGTCGCCGACCACGGGAATGCCGAACGCCCCCGCCAGCGCCGCGCTATCGCCGATCTGCCAGGTCCAGCCGTGCGCCGGACGGTGGGCGACCGTATGGCCGTGAAAACCGATGACGGCGATATCCTCGGCCAGGTGACCGCTGCGCCCCAGCAGGTCGGCGACCGCCTCGACATGCAGGCCGGTCAGTTCCTCCTCGACCGACGCGATCAGCGGCTCTTCCCCCGGCCGTTCCATCGCCATCGCCCGCGTGCACGCTTCGGCCAGCCGTACCCGAAAACCGTCCTTGTACGGCTGGGAGTGGAACGCGACCGGCGCGACCTGGCCTTCGCCATCGGTTTCGATCAGCGCGGCGTCGATCCCGTCGCGCGACGTGCCTGACATCAGGCCGATGGCCAGCATCGCGCTCACAAACCGCCCTCCGTTCGCCCCGAACCGGTCGAAACCTGTTCTAAACGCCTGCTACAGGCGGATCGCACCTGTCCCATGTTCAGCCGTCCTTCGTTTCTGGTCATCGGTGGACCCACATGAAAATATCCGCCCGTGCAATGAAGCATGGAGGCCCGGAACGCCTTCGCCCTAGCTAATGGGAAAAGCAGGGCGCCGACAAGCGCAACCCGAACGGTGAAGGACTTTTCGTCGCCGCACCGCAATGCTAAAGGCGCGCGCCATGACCCATTACCAGTCCCACCTTCTCCGCCTGCTCGACACGCGCGGCTACATCCACCAGTTGACCGATGCCCAGGGGCTGGACGCGCTGGCGCTCAAACAGGTCGTGCCCGGCTATATCGGCTTTGATCCGACCGCGCCGTCGCTGCATGTCGGCAGCCTGGTCCAGATCATGATGCTGCGGCGGATGCAACAGGCGGGGCACAAGCCGATCGTGCTGATGGGCGGCGGCACCGGCAAGATCGGCGACCCCAGCTTCAAGGACGAAGCGCGCCGGCTGATGACGGCCGAAACGATCGCGTCCAACGTCGCCAGCATCAAGGGCGTGTTCGAAAAATTCCTGACCTTCGGCGACGGCCCGTCCGACGCGGTCATGCTCGACAATGCCGACTGGCTCGATGCTCTGGAATATATCCCCTTCCTGCGCGACATCGGCCAGCATTTCTCGGTCAACCGGATGCTCAGCTTCGACAGCGTCAAGACCCGGCTGGATCGCGAACAGTCGCTCAGCTTCCTCGAATTCAACTATATGATCCTCCAGGCCTATGATTTCCTGGAACTTTCTCGCCGCGCCGGTTGCCGCCTGCAAATGGGCGGGTCGGACCAGTGGGGCAATATCGTCAACGGCATCGAATTGTCGCGGCGCGTGGACGGCACTCAGGTCTATGGCCTGACCACCCCCCTCATCACCACCGCGGACGGCGGCAAGATGGGCAAGACCATGAACGGCGCGGTGTGGCTCAATGCCGACGCGCTGACGCCCTATGAATATTGGCAGTTCTGGCGCAACACGCAGGACGCCGATGTCGGCCGGTTCATGCGGCTGTTCACCGACCTGCCGCTGGACGAAATCGCCCGGCTGGAGGCGCTGGCGGGGTCCGATATCAACGAGGCGAAGAAGCTGCTGGCCGATGCCGCGACGGCGATGGCGCACGGACAGGATGCCGCCGCCGCCGCCGCCGAAACCGCGCGGCGCACGTTCGAGGAAGGCGCGTCGGACGCGAACCTGCCGACGGTCAGCATCGGGTCGCAGGGCCTGACCGTGGTACAGGCCAATGTCGCGCTCGGCTTCGCCACGTCCAACAAGGAAGCCCGGCGCAAACTGGGCGAAGGCGCGATCCGCGTCAACGGCGCCGTGGTCACCGATCCGGCGGCGCTGCTCGCCCCCGGCGACAAGGTCAGTTTCGGCGCGAAAAAGCATGGGATGATCGTCGCCTGACAACAACAAGGCTAAGCCGATATTAACTGGCTTTGGTAAGATAGCCTGCATTTTCAATCGCCTAGCTTCAATGCCATGGGGTCTCCTTTCGCCAATCTGAACCATGTCATGCGCTCGCGCGATCCAGCGGTGGAGGCGCGGCGGGCAAAGCGCGATCTGGTCGACCTGGTCAGCCACGCCACCGCGCGCGGGTGCACCCATGGCATCCGGGTCATCAACCTGTCGCCGCTCGGGCTGATGTGCCGGACCGGCGCCGACCTGCGGCTGGGCGAACGGCTGACGGTCTGGTTGCCGCTGGCGCACGATGTCGCCGCCGACATACGCTGGATAGAGCATGGCCGCATCGGCATGGAATTCGTGACGCCGATTTCGCTCGCCACCTATGACCGGATGCTCACGCTCATGCCGGCGCGGCGGGTCGCCTGGTAGGCGCACTGCCCTATCCGCCGCGCAACAGCCCCACCGCGGCGTCCCGTTCGAACAGATAGAGGCAGGTGCGCGCCGCCTGCCCGCGCGGCTGGTCCAGCCCGCCGTCGCGGTCGATCAGCAGCCGCGCATCGTCGCGGGCCGCATCCAGCAGCGCGCCCAGATGTTCGGGGCTAGCCAGCCTCAACTGCGCCTCGCCCGACTGGCGCGTGCCCAGCACCTCGCCCGCGCCGCGCAGCTTCAGATCCTCCTCGGCGATGCGAAACCCGTCATTGCTCTCGCGCATCAGCGCCAGCCGCGCCCGCGACGTCTCGCCCAGCGCAGCGCCGCGCAGCAGCAGGCACACCGACGGCTTGTCGCCGCGCCCGACCCGCCCGCGCAACTGGTGCAGCTGCGCCAGGCCAAAGCGATCCGCGCCCTCGATGATGATCAGGCTGGCATTGGGCACGTCCACCCCGACCTCGATCACCGTCGTCGCCACCAGCACGCGCGTGCGATTGGCCGCGAACGCCGCCATCGCCGCATCCTTGTCCGGCCCCTTCATCCGGCCATGGACCAGGCCGACCAGATCGCCGAACCGCGTTCGCAGCGATTCCGCGCGCGCTTCCGCCGCCGCCTGGTCGCTATTCTCGCTTTCCTCGACCAGCGGGCATACCCAATAGGCCTGCCCCCCGCCCTCGACATGCCGCGCCAGCGCGTCCACCACTTCGTCGATCCGCCCCGCCGACATCACCAGCGTCTGGATCGGCTGGCGTCCGGGCGGCATCTCGTCCAGCCGCGACACGTCCATCTCACCATAATAGGTCAGCGTCAGCGTGCGCGGGATCGGCGTCGCGGTCATCACCAGCAGGTGCGGCGAACGCTCCGCCTTGGACGCCAGCATCATGCGCTGGGCAACGCCGAAGCGATGCTGCTCGTCGATGACGGCAAGGCCCAGATGCCGGTAGAGCACCGTTTCCTGAAAGATCGCATGGGTTCCGACCAATATGTCGATGCTGCCGTCGGCCAGCCCCATCAGCGTCGCCTCCCGCACCCTGCCCTTGTCGCGCCCCGTCAGGATCGCGATCTCCACCGGCACGCCAGACGCCATCTTGCGCAGCGTTTCATAATGTTGCCGCGCCAATATTTCGGTGGGCGCCAGCAGCGCCCCCTGCATCCCCGCCTCGACCGCGTTGAGCAGCGCCATCAGCGCCACCAGCGTCTTGCCCGATCCGACATCGCCCTGCAGCAGCCGCAGCATCGGCGTCGCCTGCGCCATGTCGCCCTCGACCTCGCCCATCGCCCGCCGCTGCGCGCCCGTCGGCGCGAACGGCAGTTTGAGCATCGCCCGCAGCCGCCCGTCGCCCGCAATCGGCACGCCCCGCCGCCGCCGTCCCGCCTGCCGCACCAGCATCAGCGCCAGTTGGCCCGCGAATATCTCGTCATAGGCCAGCCGCTCGCGCGCTTGCGCATCGGCGGGATCGGCATGGACCCGCACCAGCGCCTCGCGCCAGCCGGGCCACCCCTTGCGATCCAGCAGGCTCGGTTCGATCCATTCGGGCAGGTCCGGCGCGCGCGCCACCGCCTGCCCGGCAAAATCGCGCATCCGCCCGTTGCTCAGCCCTTCGGACAGGCCATAGACCGGCTCGCGCGCGGGGATCGTCGCGGCGTCCTCGGGCGGCAACACATGGTCGGGGTGGACCATCTGCAATTCCTGGCCATAGGATTCGAGCTTGCCCGAAACGAAGCGCGGCTCGCCCAGCGGCAGCAGCTTGCGTGGCCAGCCGCTGTTCCTGCCGAAATAGATGAGGCTGACAGGATTGCCGTGGCGGTCGGTCGCATGCACGCGGAACGGCGCACGCGATCCGCCCCCGGCCTTGTAGTCCACCGGCGTCAGGACGATGCCGATCACCCGGCCCGCATCCGCCATCTCCAGCGTGTCGGTCAGCTTGCGGTCGATCCAGCTGACGGGCAAGTGAAAGGCCGCGTCGACCGCGCGCGCCAGCCCCAGCCGCTCCAGCGGCCGGGCCAGCGCCGGCCCCACGCCCTTGAGCGCGGAAATTTCGGCAAACAGCGGATTGAGAATATCGGGTCGCATGGCTATCTGCTGCCATCTATCCCAGCGCGAGCGGTCGCACAAATGCCCGATCGCTTAAAATGCCATGCGCGACGAAGGAACAAAATATGAACGATGAACATCGCCTGCGCCGTCTCAAATTCCGCGCCTGGCATCGCGGCACGCGGGAAGCGGATTATACCGTGGGCGGCTTCTTCGATGCCTATCATGCGCAATGGTCCGAAGAGGAAACCGCCTGGTTCGAACGGTTCATGGAGGAACAGGACGCCGACATCATCGCCTGGGCACTGGGTACGCTGCCAGTCCCGGACGAATGGAAAGGCCCGATGATGGACAGGTTCCTCACCCTCGATTTCGTCAAAATCGCCAATTGATCGCCCTGGCGCGGTTACGCCGAAACGCTGCCGGTCACGTCATGCCGAACCTGTTTCAGCATCCATCGTGCCTCCGGTCCGCCGGATCAGGAAGCGAAACGGACCCTGAAACAGGTTCCGGGTGACGAAATGGGTTGGCAGGCCCCAGTGCGATCGCCTTCCCCAGATCCCGACCCCGCCCTCGGAATGACGATGGAACAATGACCGATCTCCAGACAATCCTGAAGGCCAGTGCGCCCCTCACCCTGTCCGGGGTTCCCGCCGGGTTCCAGCCCTGGCTGCTGGCCGATATCGCCCGCGCGGTGTCGGGGTCGGGCATGGCGCGCGCCGTCTTCATCGCGGCGGACGAGCAGATGATGCGGGCGGTCGCCGACACCGCGCACTATTTCGCCCCGGAAATCGAGATCATCGAAATCCCGGCCTGGGACTGCCTGCCCTATGATCGCGCCAGCCCGTCGCTGCGCGCCGCATCGGCGCGGCTCGCGGGCCTTCATGCGCTGCAAGCCAGGCCCGGCGGCCCGCAACTGGTGCTCACCACCGTCAACGCCCTGTCGCAACGCACGCTGACGCCGTTCCGCGTGCGCCAACTGGTGGCCAGGCTCGCGCCCAAGGAGCGGATCGCGATCACGCGGCTGGCCGACATGCTCCAGGCCAACGGCTATGTCCGCACCGAGACCGTTCATGACCGGGGCGAGTTCGCGATTCGCGGCGGCATCGTCGATCTGTTTCCGGGCGGCGAGGACCAGCCGCTGCGGCTCGACTTCTTCGGTGACGAAATCGAAACGGTGCGCCGCTTCGACCCCGCTGACCAGCGGACGACCGGCAGCGTCGATGGCTTCGTGCTGCTGCCCGCGTCCGAAGCATTGCTGGATGAGGAAACGATCAAGCGTTTCCGTGGCCGCTACCGCGAAACCTTCGGCGCGACCGCCACCGGCGACCCGCTCTACCAGGCGGTCAGCGAAGTGCGGCGGCTGGCGGGCATGGAACATTGGCTGCCGCTGTTTGAAGAAAAGCTGGTGCCGCTGGCCGATCATCTGGGCGATGGCGCCGTCGTCATCCGCGACCATGGCGTCGCCGGCGCGGCCCAGGCCCGGTTCGAGGCGATCCGCGACTATCATGCCAACCGGGTGGAGGCGAAATCGGCGAGCGCGGGTGCCTATCGTCCGTTGCCGCCGCACGCGCTCTACCTCGACGCTGCGGAATGGGACGCGGCGGTCGTCGCCGCGCCGATGCACGAAACGACGCCCTTTCACGAACCGGGCAGCGCGACGGTGCTGGATTTCGCCGTCGATGGCCCGCGCGACTTCGCGCCCGAACGCGCGCAAGGCGCCAATGTCTATGAAGCCGTCGCCAGCCATGTCGGCGCGTTGCAGCGGTCGAAGAAAAAGGTCGTGATCGCCAGCTATTCGGTGGGTGCGCGCGAGCGGCTGTCGGGGCTGCTGGCCGAACATGGCGTCAAGCGGCTGGCGACGGCGGACAATTGGCAGGAAGCGCTGGGCATCGCGGCGGGCGGCGGCGTCACGCTGACCGTGCTGCCGCTCGACCATGGCTTTGCCGCGCCCGACGTCGCGGTGCTGACCGAACAGGACATGCTGGGCGACCGGCTGGTGCGCCGCGCCAAGCGCAAGAAAAGCGCCGATGCCTTCCTTGCCGAACTGGCGACGCTTTCGCCCGGCGACCTTGTCGTCCACATGGATCATGGCATCGGCCGCTATGAAGGGTTGACCCGGATTCCGGTCAGCAAGGCGGCGCATGATTGCGTCGCGCTCGAATATGCGGGCGGCGACAAGCTCTATGTCCCGGTCGAAAATCTGGAGGTCCTGTCACGCTACGGTTCCGACAGCGACGGGGTCGGCCTCGACCGGCTGGGCGGCGAGGCGTGGCAGCGCCGCAAGGCGAAGATGAAGGAGCGCATCCGCGAAATCGCGGGTGAACTGCTCAAGACAGCCGCGCTGCGCGCCCTGCGCCATGCGACCGTCGCCGAACCCGACCAGGCCGGCTATCCCGCCTTTGTCGATCGCTTCCCCTATCAGGAAACCGACGATCAGGATCGCGCGATCAGCGACGTGATCGACGATCTGGGGTCGGGCACGCCGATGGACCGGCTGGTGTGCGGCGACGTTGGTTTCGGCAAGACCGAAGTGGCGTTGCGCGCCGCCTTCGTCGCGGCGATGGCGGGGATGCAGGTGGTGCTGATCGGCCCCACCACCCTGCTGGCGCGCCAGCATCATATGAATTTCGTCGAACGGTTTCGCGGCTTTCCGGTCGAAATCGGCCGGCTGTCGCGGCTGGTGCCCGACAAGGAGGCGAAGGCGGTCAAGGCGGGCCTTGCCGACGGCACCATCGACATCGTCATCGGCACCCATGCGCTGTTGACCAAGGGGATCGAATTCAAGCGCCTCGGCCTCGTCATCGTCGATGAGGAACAGCGGTTCGGCGTCACCCACAAGGAACGGCTCAAATCGCTCAAGACCGACGTGCATGTGCTGACGCTGACGGCTACGCCCATCCCGCGCACGCTGCAAATGGCGATGTCGGGCCTGCGCGAACTGTCGGTGATCCAGACGCCGCCGGTCGATCGGCTCGCGGTGCGGACCTATATCATGCCGTGGGACGGCGTGGTTATCCGCGAAGCGCTGTTGCGCGAACATTATCGCGGCGGCCAGAGCTTCTTCGTCGTGCCGCGCATCGCCGACCTCGCCGAAATCGAGGAATTTCTGCTCAACGAAGTGCCCGAAGTCCGCTCGGTCGTCGCCCATGGCCAGATGAGCGCTACGCAAGTGGAAGAGCGCATGTCCGCCTTCTACGACAAGCGCTACGATGTGCTGCTGTCGACCACCATCGTCGAAAGCGGCCTCGACATTCCGGCGGCCAATACGCTGATCATCCATCGCGCCGACCGCTTCGGCCTTGCCCAGCTCTATCAGCTGCGCGGGCGGGTGGGCCGCGCCAAGACGCGCGCCTATGCCTATTTCACCACGCCCGCCAACCGCATCGTCACCGAAACGGCGGAAAAGCGGCTCAAGGTGCTGTCCGATCTCGATACGCTGGGCGCCGGGTTCCAGCTCGCCAGCCACGATCTCGACATACGCGGCGCGGGCAATCTGGTCGGCGACGAACAGTCGGGCCATATCAAGGAAGTGGGCTTCGAACTCTACCAGTCGATGCTCGAAGAAGCGATCATGGACGCCAAGGCGGGCGGCGCGGGGCTGGAGCGGCCACGCGACAGCTATTCGCCGCAGATCACGGTCGATGCCGCGATCATGATCCCCGACGATTATGTGCCTGATCTTGACCTGCGCATGGGCCTGTACCGCCGGCTCAACGATGTCGAGGATCGCCAGGGCCTTGAATCCTTCGCCGCCGAGATGATCGACCGGTTCGGCAAGCTGCCGCCTCCGACCCAGAACCTGTTCAAGCTCATAGAGATCAAGCAGAATTGCGTCGCGGCCAATATCGCCAAGATCGATGTCGGACAAAAGGGCGCGCTGGTCAGCTTTCACGAGGACCGCTTTCCCAACCCCGCCGGCCTTATCGCCTATGTCCAGCGGCTGGAGGGCACCGCGAAGCTGCGGCCCGACAGCAAGATGGTGATCACCCGCACCTGGCCCGACCCGGTCGCGCGGCTCAACGGCGCGCTGCAACTGTCGAAGGGGCTGGCGAAGGTGGCGGCGCAATAGCGGACGGGGGCGGACTGTCCTACTTCGCCTGCCGATGATAAAAGCGGCCTGCCCGGCTCTTTCCATCGTCCACTGCATGCCCCCGATAGGAAATATCATGTCGCGAACGGGTTCGAAAACATCAGATCGAGCGCGAAAAGTGCGAAGTTAAGCGAACCGCAAGCGCCGAATCGCTAGGGCGCGTCCCGCCCGTACACCGGCAGGCCCATGCCTCGCCAGATCGCCACCGCTCGCACCGCAAAGCCCACCAGCGCCGCGACCACCGCTGCTACTGGCAGATCGACCCCCAGCCAGCGCAGCCCGACGAACAGCCCCGCGGCGATCGCCGCCGCCGTCACATACAGCTCGGGCCGCAACAGGATCGACGGCTCGCCCGCCAGCAGGTCGCGAATGATCCCGCCGACGCACGCCGTCACCACTCCCATCATCGCCGCAACGAACGGATGAATGCCAAAAGCCATCGCCTTGGCCGCGCCGAACACCGCGAACGCCGCCAGCCCGACCGCATCCAGCCAGTCGAGCGCGCTGTCCCGCCACCAGCGGCGCGGGGTGAACCAGATGATGAAAGCCGCGACGATGCAGGTGATCGCCGGCACCGGATCGACCACCCAGAACACCGGCGCGCCGATCAGCAGGTCGCGTACCGTGCCCCCGCCCGCTCCGGTCACCAGCGCGAAAAAAGCGAATGTCACGATGGTCTGCCGCAGCCGCGCCGCCGCCAGCGCGCCCGACGCTGCAAACAGGAACGTGCCGATCACGCTCAACGCTTCCAGCACCGTGCCGATATGGGGCGTCAGGACGGGCGGCGCCAGCACCGGCCGGCGCCCTTACCGGGCGAGCACCGCGCCGATCATCCGCCGCCACACATCGACATCGCCCGCCTGCGCCATCTGCGCATCGGGCTCGCGCAATGTATGCAGGATCGCATAGGCATCATCGACATGATCGCGCCACGCCTGATCCACCGCCGCCGCAGCATGGGGATCGCTTCCCTCGCCATTCTGGCTGAGCTGGCGCCCGGCAAGAACGCGGGCGATCCGCTCGATTGCGGGGGTGGCTGAAGTCGGCATGGTCGGCTCCTCTTCTGTGTTATCGAGAGGGGGTTTGAAGCCCTCGCCTGATCATAACATGCCCCGCGAGCCGGCGATATGGCCGCCGACCGGGCGGAGCATATCGTTGACTATTTTTTGTCCGCTTCCTCCTTGAACCCCGACGAGGGCACCGGATCGCCATTGTCGCCCGGCTGTGTCGCGGCTGGCGGATCCGACGCGTCCATCGAATCGCGCAAGCCTTCGTCCAGCGCTTCCTCCTGCGTCACCGCCCGATCCTGCGCGTCGGTGGGGCGGTCGTCCTCATGCGCCTCTTCGCGGCTATTGGGTCGGATGTCAGCTTTATCGGTCATGCAGTCTCTCCTCGCGGCCCGATTGGCCGGTCACGGGAATAACCGCCGACAACCGAACCCAGTTCCGCGCCGATGATCGACCAACGCGCGCCCCTGCTCGACAGGCGTGCCGCGAATGGGGCGACAGGCCCGCGCCTTGTCTCTATAGTGTCGGCATGACCATCATCCCCGAAGAGAGCGATCATGGCGTATCGCCCGCTCTGGCGCTTTATTCCATCCTCGGCTTCTGGTTCTTCTATGCGCTGCTGGTAACGCTGCGCGCGATCGTGATGGGGTTCGGATCGCAGGGCGAGCTGGCAACCCGCCGTGCGGTCGTGACGATCATCGGCATCGTCGTCACCTGGATATTCTATCTCGTGCTCCGGCGGTTCGATCGCAAGGCGCTGCTGGTGCGCGTGATCGCCGCCTTTTCTCTCGCCGCTCCCTTCGCCCTCGCGACGGCGACCGCCAACTTCTACATTTTCAACGTCTACGATCCCGTCAGCCTGTTCCCCGACAATGGCCTGAACGAATATTTCGAGGAAGAGGGCTTCGCGCTCAAACAGATCGCGGAGGATGCGATCAGCCGCTACTTCTTCCTCGCCGCCTGGGCGGGGCTCTATCTGGCGCTGTCCTATGCCAGCGAAGCGCGCCGCGTCGAACGCCGCGCCGCCCGCCTCGAACGCGCGGCACAGCAGGCGGAGCTTCGTTCGCTGCGCTATCAGGTCAATCCGCATTTCCTGTTCAACACGCTCAACTCGCTATCCTCGCTGGTGATGAAGGACCGCCGCGACGAAGCTGAACAGATGATCATGTCGCTCTCCAACTTCTATCGTACCAGCCTCACCGGCGATCCGCTCGACGACGTGCCGCTTCATGAAGAGGTGCACCTACAAAAGCTCTATCTCGATATCGAGGGTGTGCGCTTCCCCGACCGGCTGAAAACCACGGTCGACATTCCCGACCGGTTGATGAGCTGTTGCGTGCCGGGCCTGATCCTCCAGCCGCTGGTCGAAAATGCGATCAAATATGGCGTCTCGCGCACCTCGCGACCCGTGACCATCGCGATTGCCGCATGGGAGGAGGACGGGATGTTGCAGGTCAGCGTCACCGACGATGGCGACATGCCGCCCGGCGAGGCCGATCGCGGCAGCGGCATTGGCCTCGCCAATGTGCGCGACCGGCTGACCGCGCGCTTCGGGGATGAAGGACTGATCGCCTACGGCCCTCGCGAGCACGGCGGTTTCATCGTGCGCCTTACACTTCCCATCATCCGCCGGAGTTGCTGATGGCCATCCGCACCATGATCGTCGATGATGAACCGCTCGCGGTCGAACGGCTCCAGATGCTCTGTGCCCGCGAACCCCGTATCGCTTTGGTCGGTACCGCATCGGATGGCGAAGCTGCCTTGCGGCTGATCGAAGGGCTGCGGCCCGAACTGGTGATGCTCGACATTGCCATGCCGCTGCTCGACGGGCTGGGCGTTGCGCGGGCGGTGGGCCGCATGGGGTTGCGGCCCGCGATCATCTTCGTCACCGCGTTCGAAGGCTTCGCGGTAGAGGCGTTCGACCTCGCCGCGATCGACTATATGCTCAAGCCCGTCGCGCATGAGCGGCTGACCCGCGCCATCGACCGGGTCGAAATCGCCCTGCGGCATCGGGAGGCGGTGGCGCCGGGCGATGCCCCCTCCCCTTCGCAGCCCGACTGGGCGGAGGAATTCTGGGTTCCGCATCGATCCGAACTGATCCGCGTCGCAACCACGCAGATCGACCGCATAGAGGCCGAACGTGATTATATGCGCCTGCACGTGGGCGCTCACAGCTATCTGCTGCACCAGACGATCAGTTCGCTCGAAACCCGGCTCGATCCCACCGATTTCGTTCGGCTCCATCGCTCCCATATCGTCCGTCGCGATCATATCGCCCGATTGCGCCATGATGGCAGCGGCGTTTGGTTCGCCTGCCTCGCCGATGGCGGCGAAATCCGCATCGGCCGCACCTACCTGGCCAATGCCAAGGCGATGACAGGGCGATAGACCATGGCCGCGCGCAGGAGCGGGGCCTATGACGCCATCATCATCGGCGGCGGCCACAACGGACTGGTGTGCGCATTCTACCTGGTGCGGGCCGGTTACAAGGTGCGGGTGCTTGAGCGGCGCGCGATCGTCGGCGGGGCGGCGGTGACGGAAGAATTCGCGCCTGGCTTCCGCAATTCGACCGCAAGCTACACCGTAAGCCTGCTGCATCCCAGGATCATCGCCGACATGAAACTGGCCGATCGCGGCTATCGCGTCATCGAACGGCCGATCAGCAATTTCCTGCCCCAGCCCGATGGCGGTTACCTGAAGCTGGGCGGCGGAATTGAACGCACTGCGCAGGAATTCGCGAAGTTCAGCCTGCGGGATGCCAGGCGGCTGCCGGCCTATTACGCTGCGCTCGAAGCCGTGGCCGACGTGCTGCGCGATCTGGTGCTCAAGGCGCCGCCCAATGTCGGCGACGGCGCAAAGACACTGGTCGACGCGGTCAGGCAAAGCCGCCGGATCGCCGCGCTGTCGATCGAGCAGCAGCGCGACATTCTCGATCTGCTCATGAAATCGGCGCGAACCTTCCTAGATGGCTGGTTCGAAAGCGATGCGGTCAAGGCCGCCTTCGGCTTCGACGCAGTGGTCGGCAACTATGCCAGCCCCGATACGCCCGGCAGCGCCTATGTCCTGCTGCACCATGTCTTTGGCGAAGTGAACGGCAGGAAGGGCGAATGGGGCCATGTCGTCGGTGGCATGGGCACGATCACCCGGGCCATGGCCGCTGTGCTGGCCGATATGGGCGTGGAGATCAGCCTGGAAATGCCCGTAACGGCCGTGCTGGTCGATGGGACGCGCGCCGTAGGCGTCAGGCTGGAAAGCGGCGAAGAGCTATTGGGCGATGCGATAATCGCCAATGTCGGGCCGAAACTCCTTTACCGTCAATTGTGCGACCCCGTCGACCTGCCCGCCGATTTCCTGCGACGGATCGACAGTTTCAAAACAGGATCGGGCACCTTTCGCATGAACGTCGCCCTGTCGGCGCTGCCCGACTTTTCCTGCCTTCCGGGCGAAGGCGAACATCATCGGTCGGGCATCGTCATTGCGCCCACTCTAAACTATATGGATCGCGCCTTCCTAGATGCCAAACGGGATGGCTGGTCCAAACAGCCGATCGTCGAAATGTTGATTCCTTCGACCATAGACGACGGCCTGGCGCCGCCGGGTGCGCATGTCGCCAGCCTGTTCTGCCAGCAGTTCGCGCCGGTGCTGCCCGACGGCCGAAGCTGGGACGACGAACGCGAAGCCGCAGCCGACACCATCGTCGAAACGGTCGAACGCCATGCGCCGGGCTTTGCCCGATCCGTGATTGCCCGGCAGATTCATTCCCCGCTCGACCTGGAGCGCAAGTTCGGCCTGACGGGCGGCGACATCATGCATGGCAATATGACGCTGGACCAGTTGTGGTCGGCGCGGCCGGTGCTGGGGCACGGCGCTTATCGCGGGCCGATCAAGGGCCTATATATGTGCGGCGCGGGCACGCATCCGGGCGGCGGCGTTACCGGAGCGCCTGGCCATAACGCCGCGCGCGCGGTGCTGGCGGACGGATCGCTGATCGGGCGCTGGCTGGGGCGGCGGTGAGTGGGAGAGCGAAGATGGCACGGAATGACGGCATGATCGCGCGGCTGGTAACGCACATGCTTGGTACAAAGGCCGGCATCGGGGCGCTCGAAACGGTAACGGTCGACCCGGCGCTGCTGGCCGAACAGGGGGAAACCGTCTCTCGCGCCGCCTTTGCCATGGCGATGAACGTCGTTCTGTTCCATGGCCTGCTGGATCGCGTGCCGAGCGGCCGCGCCTATGTCGACGAGATACGGGCACGGGGCGGCCGTGTGACGTTCGATCATGGCGCATTGCGAACGATCCGTTTCGCGTACGGGCCGACGGGGTCGCTGCCGCCGGGCGAAGATGCTTTCACCCGCATCCTGCGGCCATTGGGCTATGACATGGCGGCCGTCTATCCGCTGGACCGGCTCAGAATGACCGGGCGTGCCTATCGCCACGCCGATGCCCCCGCCGTGATCCCGCAATTTTTCCTGAGCGAACTGCACGTCGACAGGTTCGACGCCGAATTTGAAGCCGCTGCCCATCGGGTGTTCGATGCTTCGGCCGATCCGCTGGACGATGCGGCGCTTGCACTGCTCGCGACGTTCGCCACAGATGGACAGGCGCCGTTCGATCGGGCCGCCGCCAGCCTGCGGGCGATCGTGTCGGCTTTCGATCGCCAGCATCCGCTGCCCGCATTCGAGGATTATCAGCTGCTTCTTTCCCGCTCGAACGAAGCGGCCTGGATCGCGACCGAAGGCAATGCCTTCAACCATGCGACTGATCGCGTCGCCAATGTCGCAGCTCTTGCCGACCGGCTGCGTGCCGATGGCCGGCCGGTCAAGGACAAGCTCGAAATCTCGATGAGCGGTCGCGTCCGTCAGACCGCGTTCCGCGCCGACAGCGTGGAGCGCGAATTTGCCGGGCGACGGCTGAAAACCGTCCCCGGTTCCTTTTTCGAATTCATCAGCCGGGACATCGACCCCGCCACCGGCGCGATCGATCTTGCCTTCGATACCGGAAATGCAACCGGGATCTTCGCCATGACGCAAGCGAGCAAGGCAATCGCGAATAGCAAGGTGGATTAACGGCTTGCGAAGGACGCCGCGATAAGGGAAGGCGCGTTCGCCTCATCGCGCAAGGAAAGCTCGTCATGCCCGCCACCGCCCTGCCCGCCTGGGTGTTGACCTTCACCTGCGTCGACCAGGTGGGGATCGTCGCCGCAGTCAGCCGCTTTCTCGCCGATCGCGGCGGATTCATCGTCGACAGCCAGCAATATGCCGATCGCGAAACGGGGCGCTTCTTCATGCGCGTCGCCTTCGAAGCGACCGATGCCAGAATGCCCGACGACACCGCCGCGCTTGCAGATGCCTTTGCGCCGGTGGCTGGCGCATTTGCGATGGATTGGCGCCTGACAGGCGCTCAGGACAAGCCCCGGATGCTGATTGCGGTTTCCAAAGGCTCACATTGCCTGGCCGACCTGCTCCATCGCTGGCAGACAGGGGCACTGCCGGTCGAGATCATGGGCGTGGTGTCGAACCATCCTGACCTGCGCCGCATCACCGAATGGCACGGAATCCCCTTTCACGAACTGCCGGCCAATGGCGACAAGGCGGCGCAGGAAGCCGCGCTGATCGACCATGTCGAGCGGACGCGGTCGGAATATCTGATCCTCGCACGCTATATGCAGGTGCTATCGACCCAACTGGTCGATCGGCTGGCCGGGCGCTGCATCAACATCCATCACAGCTTTCTGCCGGGGTTCAAGGGCGCGCGTCCCTATCACCGCGCGCATGATCGCGGGGTCAAGCTCATCGGCGCCACCGCGCATTTCGTGACGGCCGACCTCGACGAAGGGCCGATCATCGAACAGGCGGTAGAGCGTGTCGATCACCGCGCCAGCGCCGAGGATATGGTCCGTATCGGCCGCGACATCGAAGCGCGCGTACTCGCCCGGGCAGTCGGGTGGATCGCGGACCGCCGCGTCCTGATGAACGGCGGCAAGACCGTCGTCTTCAGCTGACGCTCATCCTTGTCAGGTTACCGGGTCGGGTTACAGGCCCAGCTTCGCCCAGAAATCCTCCGGCGCCAGCGCGACGGGCGATGCCGGTCGTTCGGATTGAGACCAGGAAGGGTGTGGAAGCGGGATATGCCGACCGGTCTGTCGAGGGCGGGCGGAACGTCGTAAGGGTTTTTTGATGGTCATCGTCTTCTCCTCTGGGGGAACACGAAACCTTGCGTTGACGCGTCAGTACCGTGCGCTTTAGCCGTTGGTGACGCGGAGCAAGCTGACATGCTTCAAAAGCCGCGAAGCCTTTTTCAAGGCTCGTTCCCTTTTCCTTGATGACGGGAAAGCAGGCAAAGCAGGAAAGCTTTTACCGCGCGCACATCAGCTTTCAGAAAGCTGTGGCCATGCGCAGCGATATGCGATTGGCAGGGAATGTGTGGATCGGGAAGGGCAATCTGGAAAGCGCGACTGCAAAAGCGGAGCGCCGCGCGGCGTCAGGTCACCACGTTGAACAGGAACCAGCCGAGAATCAGCAGGGAGCTGACTACGCAGATTCGGTCGCCAAACACATCGATCCGAGACATTATTGCATCCTTCCTAAAGGGCGATCTTTGCCACCTTAAAGAAATGCTACACTATAATTCGTCGTCGGGGAATAGGGAATCCGGCTCTGGTCGAGCCGCGGTCAAGCGGCGGCGCGACCGCGATGGCGTATGAAGGCTTCCGTCGCTTCCGCCGCGCCGCGATAGGCCTCCTGGAACTCGCCGCTCCAATATTTGAGGTCGTTCAGATCGATTCGCTCGCCCGATATCGCGCACAAAACGAATTGCCCCGGCCGCACGACCTCGAAATGGGGGGTGTCATAGTGCAACACCGCCAGGCCCTGAATATCCGCCATGTCCGCTATCAGTCGCCTGTCAGGATGCGATCGACCAGCTGCTTGACCGTGGGGACGAAGCCGTTGGAATAGAAAGGGTCCTGCTTGAACTTGTAGGCGCCATGGCCAGCAAACAACAGGTTGTCGTCCAGCGAACCGCCATGCACGGCCTCCTGCAACGCCTTTTGGATGCAAAAGCTGCGAGGATCGGCCAGGCGGCCGGTCGAATTGGTCTCGCTGTCCATCCAGCTGGAAAAGGCGCACTGGCTCAGGCACCCCATGCAATCGGTCTGATCCTTGCGGATGACGGCCTTGTCTTCCTCGGTCACGAATACCAGCGTATTGTCGGGCGTCTTGAGCGCGGCGGTAAAGCCCTGTCCCACCCATTCGCGCGCGCGCATAAGGTCGCCGCGCGTCACCCAGAAGCTTTTGCCCCGCACGCCGGCATCCAGCTGATGGGTATGGTCGCCCGCCTGTTCGGTACTGAACGGGATCTGCCGTTCCGACCGCGCTTCCAGGCTGCGAAGGAAAGGATTGCGAACCGCCGAGCTGTAAAATCCGGTCGGCGAGAATTTGTGCAGCAAAATATCGCCGGGATTGAGCTGGGTCAGCCGGTCCTTCCACTCCTTGGGAATTGGGCTTTCCTGGGTCAGTAGCGGGCGGGTGCCGAACTGGAAGGCTATGGCGCCAAGTTCGGGATTGTCGATCCAGTCGTTCCAATCCTTGAGCGCCCACACGCCGCCTGCCATCACGATCGGCACGTCATCGGAAATCCCGCCTTCGCGCATGGTGTCGCGCAGCGCCTTGACGCGCGGATAGGGATCCTGCGGTTGGCGCGGGTCCTCGGCATTGGACAGGCCGTTGTGCCCGCCGGCCAGCCAGGGGTCTTCATAGACCACCGCCGACAGCCATTCGGCCGCCTTGGAATAGGCGCGCTTCCACAACGCGCGAAAGGCGCGGGCCGAACTGACGATCGGCAGATAGCTGACATCGTACGAAGCCGCGATTTCACTCAGCTTGTATGGCATGCCCGCGCCGCAGGTCACGCCCGACACCATCCCTTTGGTCTTTTCCAGGACGCCGTGCAGAACACGCTGCGCCCCGCCCATTTCCCACAGAACGTTGATGTTGATCGCGCCTCTGCCGCCCGCGATCTCGAACGCGCGCTTGACCTGTTCGACCGCGCCGTCGATCGCATAGGCGACCAGTTCCTCGTGCCGGTCGCGCCGGGTGCGGCCATGGTAAATCTGGGGAATGACGTTGCCGAAGCTGTCGTAACTATCGGCGTTCACCGCCGATATGGTGCCGATTCCGCCGGCGGCCGCCCAAGCGCCCGAGCTGGCATGATTGGACACGGCCACGCCCTTGCCACCTTCCACCAGCGGCCAAACCTCGCGGCCACCATAGATGATGGGCTTCAACCCCTTGAACAATGAAATCTCCCGCGGCAAAGCAACATCGTCCTGGACGGCAAAGGTCGCTTTATAGCAGTCTTTGCCCCGAAACAGAAATATCGGCGGCCCCTAGCGGAAAATGTCCGGTCTGGCCAGAGCTTCGCCATAGAGGCGCGCATAAGCATCCACCATGACGTCTTCGGCGAAATCCCGCCGCGCCCGCTCACGGTTCGCCGTCCCCAACCGCTGACGCAGATCGGCATCATCGGCAAGCAGGCCCAGGGCAGAGGCAAGTGCGTCTTCCGCCCCGACCACCAGCGATCGGTTTTCGGGCGCAACCATATTGGCCACGTCACCGACATCGGTCGATGCAACCGGCAGTCCGGCGGCCATCGCCTCTACCAGCGAGATCGGAAATTGCTCGCTGTCCGACGACAACGCGAAAATGTCGAACAGTCCCATGAAGCGCCATGGTTCGGCGAGGAAGCCCGCCATATGAAAATCGTCCAGCCCCTGCGCGCGCGCTTCGCGCTGGATCGCGTCGCGCTCCTCGCCCTCGCCGACCACGACGAGTTGCAGCCGATCGCGATTGCGCGCCACCGCGCGGACCAGACGGGGAATATTCTTCACCGGGCGAAGGCCCGCCAGAGTGCCGACCACCAGCTTTCCGGGCGTACGGCAAAACCCCGGCAACCCGTCCGGCGCGGGCGGCCGCGCATAGCGTTCGATGTCGATGCCGTTGCGGACCAGGTGGACGCGCCGCGCCGGCTGCATCCATATTCGCCGTGCGACCGTCTCCAGCCGTACAGAGGGCACGACCAGTGCATGAGCCGTCGCCAGCGCCAGGCGACGATACAGGTTGCGCCGGGTCTTGAGGCCGTTGGCCTCCTCGATATTGAAGCCATCCTCATGATGGATCAGCGGCGGCAACGCCATCGACCGGGAAAACAGGCGGTGCGCCATCACCGCATCCATCGCTCCCCAATTATAGGTGAGGATGAGGTCATGATCCGCCATGCGACGAGCAAGGGCGCGCAGCCGCCCCAGACGCAGCGGACCAACCAACCCGATATCGTCCGGAAATGCCACATCCACGCCCTGCGCGATGGCGGCGCTCGCGCCCATGTCAGCCGCCACGCCGCTGACGATCGCGTGCCGGGCACGATTGCCCCACAGGTTCATCAGCCGCACCGCGCGCGCTTCCTTCCCGCCCAGCGAAAAGCTGCTGTGCAGATGGAGCAGCCGGGGCGGCCGCGCAGTACCCTCACCCATGCGCGAGGACGCGATCCAGCAGCCGGTCGATGCCCGCCAGCGCCTCTGGTTCGTCCAGCACCGGCGCATGGCCGACACGCGGCACCGTGACCAGTTCGGCCTGCGGACCGATTTCGCGCGCCATGCGATCTGCGGTCTCGGCGCTCATCAGGTCGGACAGTTCGCCCCGCAGGATCAGCGTGGGGATCGCGCGGAAGGCGGCCATCACTGGCCACATATCCACCCCGGCCTCGCCGCCCGCGACCCGCAACGGCTCGGCGATGCGCATGTCGTAATCGAGCACCACCCTGCCGGCGCTGTTCAGGCGATACAGGCGCTTGGCCATCGCCAGCCATTGTTCAAGGGCGTAGCGGGGATAGACGGTCTGGTTCGCCGCCTCCAGCGCGCGGGCGGCGTGCACCCAGCTTGGATGCGTGCTGCCGGTGCCGACATAGCCGCGTATCCGCTCCAGTCCGGCAGGCTCAATGGTCGGCCCGATATCGTTCAGCACAACGCCCGCCAGCCATTCCGCATGCGTGACGGCTATCAGCATGGCGATCAGCCCGCCGAGCGAAGTGCCGACGACGACGAAGCGCTGGATCGCAAGATCGGCCAGCAGGCGGCTGATATCCTGAAGATAGGTCAGCGGCACATAGGTCATCGGATCCTTGGCCTGAGCGCTTTCCCCCCGGCCGCGCATGTCGGGGCATATCAGCCGCCAGTCGCCCGAAAGCCGGCTCGCCAGCGGCTCGAAGTCGCGCGCGTTGCGGGTCAGGCCGGGCAGGCACAGAATAGGCGGGCGACCGTCTGCACCGCCCGCATAGTCGCGATAATGCAGGCGCAGGCCGTCGGGAGACCACCAATATCTGTCTTCAAACGGGTTCACGCTTGATCCTTCCACCCAGGCTACCCCATATCGCTGCATGAGCCATCCCCCGCAAGCCGCCAAATTCAAGCCGTCGATGGATATCGCGCTGCTTGGCCCCGACCTGGCCGACCCGGTGCAGCCGGCGGATTTTCCGCAGACGCTGCTGCGTTTTCGCAATGATCGCTGGGCCGATATGGTCGGTCTTGGCGATTTGGACGATGCGCAATGGCTCGCCCATTTCGGGCGCTTCACGCCGCTGCCGGGATCACTGCCCGAGCCGCTGGCGCTGCGCTATCATGGCCACCAGTTCCGCAACTATAATCCCGACATCGGCGACGGGCGGGGCTTTCTGTTCGCGCAACTGCGCGACGAAGGCGGTCGCCTGCTCGACCTTGGAACCAAGGGATCGGGCCAGACGCCATACAGCCGCTTTGGCGACGGCCGACTGACGCTGAAAGGTGGCGTGCGCGAGATATTGGCGACCGAAATGCTCGAAGCGCTGGGCGTCAATACGTCCAAGACCTTTTCACTGATCGAAACCGGCGAAGCGCTCGAACGCCATGACGAACCCTCGCCCACGCGCGGATCGGTGCTCGTTCGCCTCAGCCACTCGCATATCCGTATCGGCACGTTTCAGCGGGCGGCCTTCGAGGATAATCGCGCGCTGCTGGAACGGCTGGTCGATTATGCTCTCACACAGCTATATGATGAAACGCCCGGCGCGCATCCCGCCGCGCAACTGCTGGGCCGCGTGGTCGAACGAACCGCAGATCTCGCCGCGAGCTACATGATCGCGGGGTTCGTCCATGGCGTCCTCAACAGCGACAATATCAACGTCACCGGCGAAAGCTTCGATTATGGCCCCTGGCGATTCACGCCGCTGTGGGACGAGCGCTTCACCGCCGCCTATTTCGATCGCGAAGGCCTGTACGCCTTCGGACGGCAGGCCGAAGCGATCCATTGGGACGTGGCGCAACTCGCCATATCCTTGCGCCCCATCATCGACGCGCCGCCCCTGATCGCGCAACTGGAACGCTTTCCCATGCTCTATGCCGATGCGCTGGTGCGGCGCTTCTGCTGGCGGCTTGGCGTCGTTTCATCCGGCCAGGGGACAGCGCTGGTCGAAGCGGCAGTGCGCGCCATGGTGGCCAGCGGAACCGCCATCGACCGTTTCTTCCTCGACTGGCGCGGCGGAAGGCCGCGCGATCCGGATGCCTATGGGGGCGAGGATTGGTCGGCGTTCCGCGATCTGGCAGCGCCGTGCGTCGCCGCCGGCCCGAATGCCCATCCCTACTGGGCCGACCCCGATCCCTGTTCGATGCACATCGATGAGGTCGAGGCGATCTGGAGCGCAATCGATGCGTCGGATGACTGGGGTCCGCTCCATGCGAAGGTCGCGGCGATCCGTCGGATGGGGCAAGCGCTCGGGTGCACGCCACCCCTGCCCTGAACCCCTTTCAAAGCGCCGAGATTTCGGCCATAGCCGCATCCATGTCCGCCAAGCTGATTTCCACCGAACCTGCCACCGGCGCGCACCTGTGGGAAGGCAGCGTCAGCGACGTCCCGGCGGAAGTCGCCCGTGCCTGCAGCGCCTGGCCGCGCTGGGCGGCACAGCCCATCGCCAATCGCATCGAAACCATGCGCCGCTTCGCCAACGCCGTGCGGAGCGCGGAGGAAAAACTCGCCGACCTGATCGCGCGTGAAACCGGCAAGCCGCTGTGGGACGCGCGTAGCGAAGTCGCGGCGGTGATCGCCAAGGTCGACATTTCCATCGCCGCCTATTCCGAACGCACAGGGCAAAAGCGGCTGGATGCGGCGATGGGCGCGCGGCAGGCGGTCAGGCACAAGCCGCATGGCGTCATGGCGGTGCTCGGCCCATATAATTTTCCCGCGCACCTGCCCAATGGCCATATCATTCCGGCGCTGCTGGCCGGCAATGCGGTGATATTCAAGCCATCGGAAAAAACGCCCGCGGTGGGTGAGATGCTGGTCAGCCTCTATCATCAGGCGGGTGTGCCGCTGGACGTCGTCCGACTGGTGCTGGGCGGTCCTCAAGAGGGAAAGGCGCTCGCGGCGCATCCCGACGTCAACGGCATCCTGTTTACCGGATCGGCGCAAACCGGCATCGCCATCAATCAGCAGTTTGCGGCCCAGCCCCAGAAAATCCTGGCGCTGGAAATGGGCGGCAACAACCCGATCATCGTGTGGGACACACCCGAAATAGCCAGTGCCGCGTCGCTTGTCGTGCAATCGGCCTTCATGTCAGCCGGTCAGCGTTGCACAGCGGCCAGCCGGCTGATCGTGCGCGACAGCCTGGCGGACACGGTGATCGCCGAAGTCAAAAAGCTGGCCGACCGCCTGATCATCGACCATCCTCATGCCGATCCCGCGCCCTATATGGGGCCGGTGATCGACAATCACGCCGCCGATGGACTGACCGAAAGCTTCCTGATCCTGATGAGCAACGGCGGCAAGCCGATCAAGCACATGGTCCGCCCGATCAAGGACCGCCCGTTCGTTTCGCCCGCGATCATCGATGTGACCGCCATGACGGAACGGCCCGATATCGAGCTGTTCGGTCCCCTGCTCCAGGTTATCCGCGTACCCGATTTCGCCGCAGCGATCGCCGAAGCCAACAACACCCGCTATGGCCTGTCGGCGGCGCTCATCGGCGGCACGCCCGAACAATATAACCAGTTCTGGGCCAATGTTCGCGCCGGTATCGTCAACTGGAACCGGCCGACCAACGGCGCGTCCTCCGCTGCGCCGTTCGGCGGCGTGGGCATATCTGGCAACCATCGCCCCAGCGCCTATTATGCCGCCGATTATTGCGCCTATCCGGTGGTGTCGGCGGAGATCGAAACACCCCGCGCCACCATCGGCGTCGGTCTCAAGGACATCGACACGCGCCAGATGGGCGAGTGAGCGCTACCCATGCGCGCAGCAGACATGAAGGGCAAGGGATGACACGCATCGGCATTTTCGGCGCCGCCGGACGCATGGGCCGCGCCATCGTTGAGGCAGCCGCGCACGCCGGCCTGACGATAAGCGGGGGCACCGACAACGTCCCCAATGGCCGTGAAATCCTTCTAGGGCTGCCGATCGGCACGGACCCGCTGGCCTTGGCGGAAATGAGCGACATATTGATCGACTTTTCCGTTCCCGGCGCGCTGTCCACGAATCTCGATGCCTGCATCGCCGCGCGTAAGCCAATCGTCATCGGCACGACCGGTCTGGAGGCCGTTCACCATGCCCTGATCGACGAGGCGGCGGCACTCATTCCCGTTCTCCAGACAGGCAACACGTCGCTCGGCGTCAACCTGCTTGCCGCTCTGGTCGAACAGGCGGCTGCGCGGCTGGGGGATGACTGGGACATAGAGATTGTGGAGATGCACCACAGGCACAAGGTCGACGCGCCTTCGGGCACCGCGCTGCTGCTGGGGGAAGCGGCCGCGCGCGGGCGCGGCATCGCGCTGGGCCAACATAGCGAGCGGGGCCGCGACGGCATCACCGGTGCTCGGGCAACGGGCGCGATCGGCTTTGCATCGCTGCGCGGTGGATCGGTGGCGGGCGATCATCAGGTCATATTGGCGGCCGAGGGCGAGCGGATCGAGATCGGGCACCGCGCCGAAAGCCGCGCCATCTTCGCCAAAGGCGCCGTGCGCGCCGCCTCCTGGCTCGCTGCTCAGCCGCCTGGCCGCTACGACATGAAATCGGTGCTCGGGCTTTGAGCCGATGTCCATGAACCGGGCGCAGGTCTTCGAATTCTTCAGCCGTCTCGCCGACGATAATCCCGCACCGCGCACCGAACTGGATTATGGCAACGACTATCAGTTGCTGGTGGCCGTCGTCCTGTCCGCGCAGGCGACCGATGTCGGCGTCAACAAGGCCACCCGCGCGCTGTTCCGCGACGTCGAAACGCCCGCGCAGATGGTCGCGCTCGGCGAAGATGGCCTGAAGCAGCACATACGAACGATCGGCCTGTTCAACGCCAAGGCGAAGAACGTAATTGCATTGTCGGAGATATTGGTGTGCGATTTTGCAGGCCAGGTGCCACGCGACCGCGACATTCTGACCACCCTGCCTGGCGTGGGGCGCAAAACCGCCAATGTGGTCATGAACACCGCGTTCGGCGAAGAAACCTTCGCGGTCGACACCCATATCTTTCGCATGGGCAACCGCACCGGCCTTGCACCCGGCAAGACGCCACTCGCAGTCGAACTACAGCTTGAAAAGCGGGTGCCCTCCCCCTTCCGTCGGGACGCGCATCACTGGCTGATTCTGCATGGCCGCTATGTCTGCAAGGCGCGGCGGCCCGAATGCTGGCGCTGTATCGTTAGCGACCTGTGCCGCTACAAGCCAAAGACACCCGCCCCCGCAAAGGCCGTTTAGGCGCAGATATTATCACGCGGTTCAGACATGCCCTGCTACGGTTGCCGATAGTCTTCGGCGTCTAATGGATAGACCGTATCAGGAGAGCCCCATGATCAACATGAAATCATTGCGCGCCTTCGCCACGTTCGCGCTGGTGCTGGGCGCGGTATCGCCGGCGATCTCAAAGCCCGCCAAGCCCGATGGCTTGGTTCCCGCCGGCAAGCCCGTCAGTTGCATCCAGACCAGCCAGATCAGGTCCACCAACGTCAGGGACGATCGCACGATAGACTTTGTGATGAACGGGAAGACGACCTATCGCAATATCCTCCCGAACAGCTGCCCCAGCCTGGGCTTTGAACGGGCTTTTGCCTACAGGACCAGCATCAACCAGCTCTGTTCGGTCGACATCATAACCGTTTTGAACAACGCTGGCCCCGGCTTGCAGCGCGGCGCCAGTTGCGGCCTCGGCAAGTTCCAGCCGATGATGAAGGCGCCCAAATAGCGCACCGATCTCCCCCATCGCTTTTCGCGCCAGCGGCTGATTTGCCGCTGGCGCGCGCAGCCACCCTTTGCTAAGCGACCCTTCGCGCCAGCACCCGTAGCTCAGCTGGATAGAGCGCTGCCCTCCGAAGGCAGAGGCCACAGGTTCGAATCCTGTCGGGT